>NZ_JAJLOZ010000065.1:0-25170 GCF_025548615.1 Arthrobacter sp. A2-55
CCCTGGCTCGCTTGAGGGCCTGCGCGTCCTGGATCTCTCCCGCGTCCTGGCAGGCCCGTTCTGTGCCATGATCCTGGCCGACCTGGGAGCCGAGGTCATCAAGGTGGAGAGCCCCGACGGCGACGACTCCCGCCACTTCGGCCCCTGGTATAACGGCGAGTCCGCCTACTACCGGCTCTTCAACCGCAGCAAGTTCGGCGTCACCATGGACCTTAAGGACCAAGCCGAACGCGGCCGCCTGCTGGATCTCGCCCGGCGCTCCGACGTGGTGATCGAGAACTTCCGTCCGGGCGTCATGGAACGCCTGGGCCTGTCCCCAGCACGACTCCTGGAGGAGAACCCGCGCCTGATCATCGTCAGCATTTCCGGTTTTGGCCAGGACGGGCCGTTGCAGAAGGCGCCCGCGTACGACCTCATCGCCCAGGCCATGAGCGGGCTGATGTCGATCACCGGCCTGCGCGGCGGCGACCCGACGCGCATCGGCATCAGCATCGGAGACGTCATTCCGGGCCTGTACGGGGCCATCGCCGCGCTGGCCGCCATCAACGAGAGGCACACCACGGGCCGGGGCCAGCACATTGACGTTGCCATGCTGGATAGCCTGATCTCCGTGCTGGAATCCGTGGGCATGCGCGCCCTGCACGGCGAGGAGCCGGTAGCGTGCGGCAACGACCACGCCATGTCCACGCCGTTCAGCACGTACCAGACCGGGCGCGGCTCGATCGCGATTGCCATAGCCGGAGACCGCCTGTTCCCCCGCCTGACCGACGCGCTGAACCGGCCCGAGTGGCTGGAGGACCAGCGCTTCAGCGAGCAAACCCGCCGCAACGAGTTCCCGGTGGAGTTCCGGGCCGCACTGGAGGAGGCCCTCAGCCAGTTCACCGACGACGAGGCCCTCGAGCTCATGTCCGCCCACCAGGTGCCCGCGTCCAAGGTGTACAGCGTGAACGAGGCGCTGGACAGCGAGCATTCGGAGTACCGAGGCACGGTGGCCACGGAGTCGGACGGCTTCCGGACCCTGGCCTCGCCGCTGCGCTTGACCGGTTCGGTGGCACCCTCCCCCGCCCCCACGCTGGGCCAGCACAACAGCCTGATTGACCAATGGGCGTCCGGGCCCTTGCGGACAGGACGCTGAGTTACCCCGGTTAGAACGGTTGAATGGCTTCCCCTCCGCTTCCTCCGTGCTGGGCAGTTGCGCGGTATTCAAGCGGTGATCTTGGGTGGCGGTGTTCCCAGTTTCACGGACTAGGCTTGGTCCATGCCTTTGAATTCCCTGTCCTGGCGGATTGCTGTGCCTCTTGCCGTCGGCGCCCTGGTCGCGTTGACCGGCTGCGCCCCGTCCGTGGAGGTGTCCGCGGCCAAGGACTCCAACAATCCTGCCTGCGCGCCCATGATGGTGGCCCTGCCCGATTCCCTGGCGGACGCCGCGCGCCGCACCACCTCCAGCCAGGCCACGGCCGCCTGGGGCAATCCCTCCCAGATCATCCTGCGGTGCGGCGTGCCGCCCCTCGGGCCGACCACCGATCCGTGTGCCACTGTCAACGGCGTTGACTGGGTGCTCCAGCAGGGCGACCCCGTCTGGACGCTGACCAGCTACGGCCGTGATCCGGCCGTCCAGGTGCTGCTGGACCCGAAAAAGACTCCGGACCGCACCGTGCTGGCCCAATTGTCCAGTGCCGTGTCCAAGCTGCCACAGGTCCGCAGCTGTGTGGGACCCGGCGACGTGGTCCCGAGTGCGACGCCCTCAGCGGCAAGCACCGTGCCGACAGGCACCGCACCAACAAGCACCGCCCCCGCGAAGGGATAGGCGCTACTTCACGCCGAGTTTCCACAGCGACGTCACTTCCCGCGAACGGGCCTCAAAGAAGGGATCGGCGCGGTCCATGGAGCGGGGGTGCTGCGCCGGCGTGTCCAGCCTGCCAAGCACCTCCAGTCCGCCCCCTGCGATCCAGCCGAGGAGCTGCTCCCTGGTGCGCAGGCCCAGGTGCTCGGCCAGGTCGGAGATGATGAGCCAGCCCTCCCCGCCCGGTTCCAGGTGCGCGGCCAGGCCGTTGAGGAAGGCCCGGAGCATGCGGCTTTTGGGATCGTAGACGGCATTGTCCAGCAGCGTATGGGCCGTGCCGGGAAGCCAGGGCGGGTTGCAGACCGCCAGGGGCGCCCGGCCGGCCGGAAACATGTCGCCGAGCACCGGTTCAACCACGGCTGAGAGGCCAAGCAGCGCCAGATTTTCCTCGGCACAGGCAATGGCACGGGGCTCGCTGTCCGTGGCAATGACGCGCCGTACGCCGCGCCGGGCCAGGATGGCCGCCAGCACGCCGGTCCCCGTGCCGATGTCAAAGGCCAGTTCAGTGGAAGGCAGCTCCGCCTGGGCCACGAGGTCTAGGTACTCGCTCCGGATGGGGGCAAAAGTGCCGTAGTGCGGGTGGATGACGGCGTCCAGTGCCTCAACGCGGAGCCCCTTCCGGCGCCATTCCTGCGCCCCAATGGCGCCGAGCACGTCCTGCAGCGGCGCGACGGCGGCCGCCTCCACGGGGCCGGACGCCGCGAGCCAGGCGGCCGCAATATCCGGTGCGCGGCGCAGCGCCACGGCGGGGCCGGCCTCGAGCGGGACCAGCAGGAGCCCGAGAATCCGCGCACGCTGGGAGCGGGCCTGCCGGTGCCGGTAGAACTCTTCCGCGACGCCGCCGCCGTCGTGCTTCTTCCGCCCGGTGGTGCCGTCCGGCAGCCGCCGGGCGAGGGCCGACAGCAGCTGCCGGGCGTTGTGGTAGTCTCCCGTCCACAGCATGGCCCGGCCCTGCACGGCCAAGCGGTATGCCTGGTCTGCCGTGAGGGAATCGTCCACGGCCTCCACGGACTTCGGCGCCGCCACACCCGAGGCCGGGCGCCACAGGGCTGTGCGCTCCACGCCGTCCTGCGTCCAGGTGACCACTGCGGCGCCGTCCGGGGCGCCATGCTGGCCGGCGCTCAGCGCAGGCCGGTCTTCCTGGTCAGGGCCAGCTGGAGGAGTTCGTCAATCAGTTCGGGGTAGGACAGGCCTGAGGCGGCCCACATCTGCGGGTACATGGAGCTTGGCGTGAAGCCGGGCATCGTGTTGATCTCGTTGATGATGAGGTCCCCGGCAGCTGTGTAGAAGAAGTCCACGCGGGAGAGCCCCTCTGCACCGACGGCGTCGAACGCCACGGCGGCCTGCGCGCGGACACGGGCAATGTCGGCGTCCGGCATGTCGGCCGGGCAGCTGAGGTTCACGGCGTCGCCCTGGACGTATTTGGCCTCAAAGTCGTAGAACTGGTGGTGCGCGCCGTCCACCATGGCGATCTCGCCCGGCAATGAAACGCGCGGCGCGGCGCTCCCCCGGCCCTCCAGGACGGCGATTTCAATTTCGCGGCCCACGATGCCGGCCTCAATGACCAGCTTGAGGTCGTGTTTGCGCGCCTCCGCGATGGCGGCGTCCAGCCCGGCCGGGGAATCCACCTTGGAGATGCCCATGGAGGACCCGGCGCGGGCGGGTTTCACAAACACCGGGAAGCCCAGGGCGGCCACGCGTTCCCGGACCAGCCCGGGCGAAACGGTCCACTCGCGGTCCGTCACGGCAACATACGGGCCCACCGCCAGGCCGGCGGCCTCAAACACCACCTTCATGAAATGCTTGTCCATGCCGATCGCGGACGCCAGGACCCCGGCTCCCACGTAGCGGGTGTCGCTCAGCTCCAGCAGCCCCTGGATGGTGCCGTCCTCGCCCCATGGCCCGTGCAGCAGCGGGAACACGACGTCCACGGAACCGAGTTCCTCGGGAACGGCGCTGGATTCGGACACCACCAGCTGGTGGTCCCCGCCCAGGTGGGACAGCGAAACGGACTTGCCCCCGGCCACCACCTCAGGCAGGGTGCCCGCGGTCAGGGACCACCCGGCAACCTCATTGCCAGCCAGCACCCACTGGCCGTTTTTCGCGATGCCGATGGGGACGACGTCGTACCTGGTCCTGTCAATGGCACCCATGACCCCTGCCGCCGTGACACAGCTGACGGCGTGCTCGCTGGAGCGCCCGCCAAACAAAATGGCCACCCGGATGCGTCCGGGCGTGGCCGTGCCGGGAACTGGTGCTTGAGTACTCACGCGTTAATCGCCTTCGGATTTCAGTTGGCGGGCCAGCAGCAGCGGCCCGAGGTCGTCGACAGTCAGCTTACCTTCGAGGACACCGACCACGGCGTTGGTAATGGGCATCTCAACTCCCATTTTGGCGGCCAGGTCCTTCACGGCGCGCCCGGACTTGATGCCTTCGGCAGTCTGCGTCATGCGGTTGTTGACTTCCTCCAGCGTCAGCCCCTCGCCCAGCATCCGACCGGCCGTGTGGTTGCGGCTGAGCGAGGACGAGCACGTGGCCACGAGGTCGCCCAGCCCCGCCAGCCCCGACAGTGTCTCGGCCTTGCCGCCCAAGGCCAGAGCCAGCCGCGTGGTTTCCGCCAGCCCGCGCGTGATGACGGAGGCCTTGGTGTTGTCGCCCACCTTTTGGCCCTCGCAGATGCCCACGCACAGCGCAATCACGTTTTTCACGATTCCGCCGATTTCCACGCCCACCACGTCGTCATTGGTGTAGGGGCGGAAGTATGCGGGCGTGCACACCTCGGCCACCCACTTCGCCGTGCTTTCCGCCGCGCACGCCACCACGGATGCCGTGGGTTCCTGGCGCGCAATCTCCATGGCCAGGTTGGGCCCGGAGACCACCACCACGCGGTCCGGGGTGAGGTTCAGTTCCTGTTCAATGACCTGGGACATGCGCTGGTCCGTGCCCAGCTCCAGCCCCTTCATCAAGCTCACGACGACGGCGTCCGGCGCCAGGAGGCCGGCCCACCCGCGAAGCTGCTCGCGCAGGGTTTGCGCCGGGACTGCCAGCACCACCAGCTCGGCCCCGGCCAGGACTTCCCGGACGTCGGTGGAGGCGGTGATGTTCACCGGCAGCGCCGTGGTGGAGAGGTAGCGCGGATTCCTGTGGTGGTTGTTGATCTGGTCGACAACCTCCTGCCGGCGGCCCCAGAGCACAATGCTGCGGCCGGTGCCTTCCGCGGCATCGCCGAGCACCTTGGCGAAGGTGGTGCCCCAGCTTCCCGCGCCCAGTACGGCAACCTTGGCCGGTGCCAGGCCGTCCACAACGCTCACTTGGGGTCCCCTGTTTCCGGTGTGCCGGCGTCGTCCTTGCCCGTAGCACCGTGGGCCTTGGCGCCCCGCTCCACGAAGCGGCCGTGGGTTGACTGGTGGTGGGCCGTGGGGTCCCAGCGCTGGGCCGGCGCGCTCTCGCCGCGCAGCGGTTCCAGCAGGGCCGTGATGTCCGCCATGATGACCTCCGTCATGGCTTCCAGCGTGGCCTTGTCGCCCGTCCTGCCCATGAATTCGTCCAGGTTGACGGGGTCCCCCACCACCACATGCGTCTTCTTGCGGGGGAAAATCTTGAAGCCCTTGGCATAGCGGGGGAACACTTCCTGGGCACCCCAATGGGCCACCGGAACCACCTTGGCACCCGTGCTGAGCGCCAACCGCGCGGCGCCGGTGCGGCCCTTCATGGGCCACAACCCCGGGTCCCGGGTCAAGGTCCCCTCAGGATAAATAACGACGGCGCCGCCCTCACCCAGCACCCTTTCGGCGCCTTCGAGCGATTTCCCCGCCCCGACGCCGCTGCGCTCAACGGGGATTTGGTGGGCACCTCGCAGCACGGCACCCAGGACGGGCGTGCGGAACAGTCCGTCCTTGGCCAGGAAGTGGGGCATGAGGTTTTGGTTGTAGAGCATGTGGCCCACCACTATGGGGTCAATTTCGGTGCAGTGGTTGGGCACCACAATGAAACCCTCGCCCACGGGCAGTTTTTCCAGCCCGTGCCACTCCTTGCCCGTGAGCAGGTTCATGGCCGGGCGGGCCACGCCGGCCAGGATGGCGAAGAAAACGCGGGTGCGCAGGGACATTCCAGCGGGTTTGAAGGGCCGCTTGCGATCAGCCATTCCTACACCAGCGCCTGTTTGGAGTCGTGGACGTCAAAGTCGGCGCCGAGTGCGTCCAGCTTGCCGGTGAAGCGCTCATAGCCGCGGCTGATGATGTCAATTCCGGTCACGGTGGAGGTGCCCTTGGCGGCGAGGGCGGCGATCATGTGGCTGAATCCGCCGCGCAGGTCCGGGATGTCAATGCTGGTGCCGGTGAGCGGGGTGGAGCCTGAAATGACGGCCGAGTGGATGAAGTTGCGCTGGCCAAACCGGCAGGGGACA
Source organism: Arthrobacter sp. A2-55 (assembly GCF_025548615.1). Taxonomy (NCBI): domain Bacteria; kingdom Bacillati; phylum Actinomycetota; class Actinomycetes; order Micrococcales; family Micrococcaceae; genus Arthrobacter; species Arthrobacter sp. A2-55. The sequence continues at coordinate 6,249 of NZ_JAJLOZ010000065.1, forward strand.
CTGCCCAGACATTCGCGGTGCAACTGGATGTTGGCGCCCATGCGGGCCAGGGCCTCGGTAAAGCCGAAGCGGTTTTCGTAAACCGTTTCGTGGACAATCGACACACCCTGGGCCTGCGTCAGCGCCACCACCAGCGGCTGCTGCCAGTCGGTCATGAAGCCGGGGTGGACGTCGGTTTCCAGGACCAGGGGCTTGAGATCGCCGCCGGGGTGGTAGAAACGGATGCCGTCGTCGTGGATGTCCATGCCGCCGCCGATCTTGCGGAAGGTGTTCACGAAGGTCATCATGTCCCGCTGGCTGGCGCCCTCAACGTAAATGTCGCCGCCCGTCACCAGTGCGGCCGAGGCCCACGACGCCGCCTCGTTGCGGTCCGGGAGCGCCGTGTGGACGTAGCCGGTCAGTTCCTTCACGCCCTCAATGCGGATGGTCCTGTCAGTCTGCACCGAGATGATGGCGCCCATCTTTTGTAAGATGGCAATCAGGTCAATGATTTCCGGTTCCGTTGCCGCCCCGCTGAGCTCGGTGATGCCTTCGGCCCGGGTTGCCGAAAGGAGCACCTGTTCCGTGGCGCCGACGCTGGGGTAGGGCAGCGAAATCTTGGTGCCCTTGAGTCCGTTCGGTGCGGTGATCAGGATGCCGCCGCCCGTCTTGTCCACCACGGCGCCGAATTTGCGCAGCACTTCCAGGTGGTAGTCGATGGGCCGGTCCCCGATCTTGCAGCCGCCCAGGTCCGGGATGAACGCGTGGCCGATGGAGTGGATCAGCGGTCCGCACAGCAGGATGGGGATGCGGGAGTCGCCGGCATGGGTGTTGATTTCCGAGCTGGACGCCGTCTTGACGTTGGCCGGGTCCATCGTGAGGTCGCCCGTGACGGGGTCCTTGACCACCGTGATGCCGTGGATCTGCAGGAGTGAGGTGACAACTTCAACGTCCTTGAGCTCCGGCACATTGCGCAGGATTGACGGTGAGTTTCCCAACAGGGCCGAGACCATGGCTTTTGGCACCAGGTTCTTGGCCCCCCGCACCTGCACCCGTCCCTTGAGCGGAACTCCTCCGCGGACCGTAAGAATCCTGCCCATAAATACACATCCTTTGTTGCGGCTCGGTTCCCCTGGCATGCAGGAAGCCTCAGTCAAGCATAGTTTCTTCACCGAAGATGCCGAAACGGAACAGCCGATGGGGGCTCCGGCGTCGTGATTCCTTGCAGGATGCCGATTCGGACTTTTGATCCTCATATCCCGGGATCAATTGTCCACACCGGCATCCTGGACCAATCCGCCCCTTTCGGCCAGCCCCCGATCCGTCCTCCACAAGGGGAGCCGGGGACGGGGTTGTCCACATTCGGGGCGGTGGCCGGTTCCAAGCCGCCCGGACACGGAACCATTGACGCATGACCACGCTTGAATTGCCGCCCTTCATCAGTGCCCCGAGCAAGTTCGTCTCCGAGCACGGCAGCCGGCAGCTGTCCAGGCGCGCGGCGTCAGGGGAATTGGTCCGCGTGCGGCAGGGCCTTTACCTGCCCACGGAGGTGTGGGCTGCGCTGAAACCGTGGGAGCAGCACCGGGTTCGGGTCCAGGCCGTGCAAGAACTGGCCGTCAATCCGCCCGTTTTTGCCAGGGAATCCGCCGCCGAGGTGATGGGGCTTCCCGTATTCGGCGTGCCCCTCCTGGTCCAGACGGTCATCCCGCCCGGAACTCCGGGCGGGCAGAGCCGCAACGGCGTGCGGCGGATCATGGCGGTCCAAGGGGATCCGGAACCGTGGGCCATGTTCGGGCTCAGGGTGACCCGGCCAGTGGAGACGGCCCGCGACCTGGCCGTCCACCTGCCCCTCGAGCGTGCCCTGCCAGCCATGGACAAACTCCTGCAGGGCAAGATTCTCCCCGGCTCGCCCCACGGTACCAATCTGACGTTCGGGGAGGAGCACATGCGTGAATCCCTTGCCAGACTGGGCTCCATGGCCAAGCAGAACCGGGTCAGGCGGGTGCTTGACGTTGCCGACGCCGGCGCACAGTCAGCCGGGGAATCCAGAAGCCGTGCCATCATGATCCTCAATGGATTCCCCCGGCCCGTGCTGCAAAAGCCCTTCTTTGACGACTGGGGGCTGGTGGGCTATCCGGACTTTGACTGGGAGGAATTCAAGGTCATCGGTGAATTTGACGGCTTCGAAAAGTATTCTGCCCAGCGCTACCTCAAGGGCAAAACGCCGTCGCAGGTGGTTGTGGAAGAGAAGAAACGGGAGGACCGGCTGCGGGCGCTCGGCTACACGGTGGTCCGCTGGGTCTGGGACGACCTCAGGGATCCACGGCTGCTGGTGGCCAAGCTGCACAAGGCTGGACTGCCGTCCGGTTCCGGGAGCCGGAAACTTGTTTGATCGCTGCGGATGCCGATCCGGACATTTGAGCCTGAACTATCGGGCTCAATTAGCCGTTTCGACATCCTGGGGCCGGGACGGACATCCGCCCCCGGTGGACCAGGGGCGAAAGTCCGTATCGACATCCGGAGCGAAAGTCAGCTCTTGGCCGGCAGGGTGGTGGGCTTGAAGGACGGGCGCGTGGCTTCGAACGCGGTGATGGCCGGTTCGTCGCGCAGGGTCAGGCCAATGTCGTCGAGGCCTTCGAGCAGGCGCCAGCGGGTGTAGTCGTCAATCTGGAACGGCGCCACCACCGAACCCGCGGTGACCATCTTCGCCTCGAGGTCCACCGTAACCTCGGTGCCCGGCGCGTTCTCCAGGACCTTCCAGATCAGCTCGATGTCGTCCTGGGCCACCTCGGCGGCCACCAGGCCCTGCTTGCCGGAGTTTCCGCGGAAAATGTCGGCAAAGCGGCTGGAGAGCACGGCCTTGAATCCGTAGTCCTTGAGCGCCCAGACGGCGTGCTCGCGGGAGGAGCCCGTGCCGAAGTCCGCGCCTGCGACCAGCACGGAGCCGGCGTTGAACGGCTCTTGGTTGAGGATGAATTCAGGGTTTTTGCGCCAGCTCGCGAACAATGCATCCTCAAATCCGGTGCGCGTGATGCGCTTCAAGTAGACGGCGGGGATGATCTGGTCGGTGTCGACGTTGCTCTGGCGCAGCGGAACACCAATGCCGGTGTGAGTGGAGAACTTTTCCATGGGGTGAGCTCCTTACGCTACGGTGCTGGCTGCGGCGCCAACAGGTTCAAGGTCCGACGGCGAACTGAGGGTTCCGCGCACGGCCGTTGCGGCTGCGACCACGGGCGAGACCAGGTGGGTGCGCCCGCCCTTGCCCTGGCGGCCCTCAAAGTTGCGGTTGGACGTGGAGGCGCAGCGCTCGCCCGGCGCCAGCTGGTCCGGGTTCATGCCCAGGCACATGGAACAGCCGGCGAAGCGCCACTCCGCACCGAAGGCCAGGAAGACCTTGTCCAGTCCCTCGGCCTCTGCCTCGAGCCGTACACGGGCCGAGCCCGGGACAACCATCATGCGGATATTGGGGTCCTTTTCGCGGCCGCGGACGATGTCCGCCGCGGCGCGCAGGTCCTCGATCCGGGAGTTGGTGCAGGAACCCAGGAACACTGTGTCCACGCGGATGTCCTTCATGGGCGTGCCGGCTTCCAGGTCCATGTAGGCGAGCGCGCGCTGGGCGGCCGCCTTGGCGTTTTCGTCGCCGAAGGACTCAGGTGAGGGAACGGCGTCGTTCAGGGAAACGCCCTGGCCCGGGTTGGTGCCCCAGGTGACAAACGGTTCCAGGGTGTTCGCGTCCAGGAATACTTCGGCGTCGAACGCGGCGTCGTCCTCGGTGGCCAGGGACTTCCAGTACTCGACGGCGGCATCCCACTCGGCACCAACCGGGGCGTGTGGGCGGCCCTTGAGGAATTCGAAGGTCGTCTCATCCGGGGCGATCATGCCGGCGCGGGCGCCCGCCTCGATGGACATGTTGCAGATGGTCATGCGGGCGTCCATGGACAGGGCGCGGATCGCGGAGCCGCGGTATTCCAGGACGTAGCCCTGCCCGCCGCCGGTGCCGATCTTGGCAATGATGGCCAGGATGATGTCCTTGGAGCTGACGCCCGGGCGCAGGGTGCCTTCAACGTTGATGGCCATGGTCTTGAACGGCTTCAGCGGCAGGGTCTGGGTGGCCATGACGTGCTCCACCTCGGACGTGCCAATGCCGAACGCGAGCGCGCCGACGGCGCCGTGGGTGGAGGTGTGCGAGTCGCCGCACACCACCGTCATGCCGGGCTGGGTCAGGCCCAGCTGCGGGCCCACCACGTGGACGATGCCTTGTTCGGCGTCGCCCAGGGAGTGGAGGCGGACCCCGAATTCCTTGCAGTTGTTGCGCAGCGTCTGGATCTGCGTGCGGCTGGTGAGGTCGGCGATGGGCTTGTCGATGGCGATCGTGGGGGTGTTGTGGTCCTCCGTGGCGATCGTCAGGTCGGGGCGGCGCAGCGGACGGCCGGCCAGGCGCAGCCCTTCGAAGGCTTGCGGTGAGGTGACTTCGTGGACGAGGTGGAGGTCTATGTAGAGCAGGTCGGGCTGGGCTGCGTCGCCGTCGCCCTCGCCCTGCTTGACCACGTGGTCGCGCCAAACTTTTTCCGCCAGCGTCTTCGCTGCCCTGCGGGGCGCCGCCGTGGAAACTGCCGGCACCTGTGCTGAGCCCTGTGCGTCAGGTGTGGTTGCCTCGGTCACGGCCAGCTCCCTTCATGAATTGATCCCGGCGTCATGGGGCCATGGGATTGGCACGGCCGCCCGGATCTTTGGTTGTTATGGCTCCACTGTCCCAGCCTCGGGCCCGCGGATGCCAGCCCGCGGATTTGCATCTCACATGTTGAGACGTCAATATCATTACATGGACAATTCTAGTGGCGTTGGCGTCATCGATAAAGCGGCATTGGTGCTTGATGCACTGGAAGCCGGCCCCACCACCCTGGCCCAGCTCGTTGCGGCAACCGGCCTGGCCCGGCCCACCGTGCACAGGTTGGCACTGGCCTTGGTACATCACCGGCTGGTCAGCCGGGACATGCAGGGACGGTTTGTGCTGGGCAGCCGGCTGGTTGAGCTGGCCTCGGCGGCCGGCGAGGACCGGCTCATCGCCGCCGCCGGCCCGGTGCTCCTGCAACTGCGCGACTCCACGGGTGAAAGCGCCCAGATCTTCCGCCGCCAGGGTGATTCCCGCGTGTGCGTGGCGTCCGCCGAGCGCCCCATCGGCCTGCGCGATACCATTCCGGTGGGCACCCAGCTAACCATGAAGGCCGGTTCCGCCGCACAGGTCCTGCTCGCCTGGGAGGACCACGAGCGCCTGCTGGAGGGCCTCCACAACGCCCGCTTCACCCCCACCGTTTTGGCCGGCGTTCGACGTCGGGGCTGGGGGCAGTCGCTCGGCGAACGTGAGCCCGGGGTCGCCTCGGTGTCCGCCCCGGTGCGCGGCCCGTCCGGGCGCGTCATTGCCGCCGTCTCGATTTCCGGCCCCATTGAGCGCCTGACCCGCCAGCCCGGCCGCCTGCACGCGGAAATTGTCTGCAACGCCTCCCGCATCCTGACCGAGGCCCTGCGCAAGACCAACGACTGACCCTCTCCCCCGCCAACTGTGTGTCAGAAACTGCACGAAATCACCCTATTTTGACGTGTTTTCGTGTAGCTTCTGACACACAGTTTTTTAAGCGGGGGCGCGCGATCTCCTCAATGATGACGCGACGAAGTAACCACGGCCGCCAGTGTTGGCCCGCACCGGCGGCCAGTGTAGCGTCGATCCCGCACGCCCCGCAGCCGCTGCCAAGCCACCACCGATGGAGCACCTCCCGCATGAAGTCCCCGCTTGACCCCCGGCAACTGTCCGGTCCGCAGCTGTCAGACCCCGACTTTTCCCGGCGGTCGTGGGAAGGCACGCAGGGGGTCCATGCCCAGTTCGTGGACCTCGACGGCCCGGCCATCCAGCTCGGCTTTTCCTTTGACGGGGATTCCCGGCGCGCGGCGGGCCACAATCTGCCCACGAGAGGCACTGCCGTGAGCCGCGGGATGGTCAACAAGCTCGTGACCGGCGTCGAGCCCAACACCGAATACCGCGTGGAGCTTCAGATCCGGGGCACCGGGCTCATGTGGGGCATCTTCGACGCCGAGCACCGGCTCCACTACCGCGGGCTTGCCGCCGGGGGTCCCCGGGCCGAGCGCTACAAGGGCCAGCAGACGCCCGGCAACGGCACCGAGTGGGAAACCGTGACGGCCACCATCACCACCGGCCCGCGCACCACCGAACTGAACGCCTTCTGCATCATGGCCGAAAACACCGGCCCGGGATACTGCCGCCGCATGGACGTGACCCGGGTCGGCCCGGCCGCACACCCCGCCCGCGCCCCCGAGACCTGGTCCGCTCCTCCGCCGGCGCCCAACGGATTCCCCGTCACCATCCCCGCCGTCCGCCGCTTTGAAGCTGCCGGCGGCCGCTGGGCCCCGGCCGACGGCGTCGCCCAGGTCACCGTCGACCCCGCCTGCCGCGACGCGCTGGGCGACGTTGCCGGGCTGGTGGCCGCCCAACTGGCCGAAGCCGGGTTGGCCAGGGCCGCCGTCGTGCGGTTTGGCACGGCCGTGCCCGACGGCGTCCACCTCACCCTGGGTGCCGTGGACACCGCCGGTGCGGACCGCGTCCAGGCACATGAGGCTTATTCGCTGCGGGTGGCCGGGGACGGCGTGCACGTGGTTGCCGGCGGACCGGCCGGTGCGCTGTACGCCGGTGCCACGTTGGTTCAGGCGCTCAAGGGTGCCGGCGCGCTGCCACAGGGCACCGTGACGGACTGGACGGACCAGCAATGGCGGGGGCTCCAGGTGGATTCCGGCCGACGTTTTTACTCACTTGCGTGGCTCAGGGACCACATCCGGGACCTGGCCTACACCAAGCTGAACACGCTTTTCTTGCGCGTCAAGGACAGCGAGGGGCTCCGGATCGAAAGCGATGTGCTGCCCGGCGTTGTGGACAACAGTCCCGGGGGCGGGCACTGGAGCAAGGCGGAGGTCCGGGAGCTGGTGGAGTTTGCACTGCGGCACCATGTGAGCGTCATTCCGGAGTTTGACGTGCCGGGCCACTCGGAAATGGACACGCTGGTCTACCCGGAATTCATGTTTCCCGGCGGCGAGGGAGAAGCCGCCGGGTGGGACTATTCGCGCGCTGACGTGCGCCGGCTGCTGGCGGATGTGCTCCGCGAGACCGGCGAAACGTTTGACAGCGCGTTCGTTCATGTGGGCGGCGACGAGTTTTTCGGCCAGGACCACCCCAGCGCCCTGTCCTGGATCCGCGCCACGACCGGGGACCCGTCCGCCACCTCCGTGGACGCCTATCTCCAGCTGTTCAACGAACTGGCCGCCGCGATCCGGGCGGACGGGCGGGGCACCATCATGTGGAACGACATGATCAACGGCAGGAACAGGGCCGTGAGCCTGGACAAGGAAATCCTGATTGCCTATTGGGCGCAAATTTATGAATCGCTGTCCGCGGAGGAGCTCATCGCGGAAGGCCATCAGCTGATTGGGTCCTCCTCGGATCTGTACCACGACCTCTGGCCGCCCCTGAATCCGGACGATAAGCCAAACATGACCATCAACCAGCCGCTGCCCGAGTACCAGTGGGAAACGTATCTGAACCCCTACGTATACTCCCGCGGCTGGTCCGAACCGGCACGCCTGCCAGCCGCGGCCGAGTCCGGCTCCCACGGCCAGCTGTTCCCCATCTGGGACGACGCCCACGGCTGGGCCCCCGAGCAGCTGCTGACCCGCACCCTGCTCCCCCGCCTGCGCGTCCACGCCCAGTCCGCATGGAACTCGCCGCCGCCGGCAGCCACCTTTGCCGAATTCGACGAGCACCTGCGCTTCCTGGGCCACGCCCCGTTCTTCGGGACGGCTAGGGTTCCCGAGCAGGGTTCCCGGGTACGGCCGCCCGCCGGGTAGGGTTTTGCCATGACAAAATACGCAGTGTTCCTGCGCGGCATCAACGTGGGCGGCATCAACATCAAGATGGCCGATCTCCGCGCCGCACTGCAACGACTTCCGGTCACGGGCGCCAAGACGCTCCTCGCGTCAGGCAACTTTGTCTGTTCGGCGGAGGTCCCGGCAACTGAACTAAAGTCCCTGGTGGAAGGCTGCCTGCGCGAAAACTTCGGCTACGACGCCTGGGTGGTGGTCCTGGACCAGGCGCGGCTTGAAGCGGTCATCGCGGCCTGCCCGTACCCCGCGGACAGCACGGAACAGCACAGCTACGTCACGCTCTCCTCCGATCCGGCCATCCTTGACGAACTCGAAACGCTGGGAGGCGGGCTGGCCGGCGTCGAACTGGCAAGGCTCTCCCCCGAGGCGCTCGCCTGGCCGGCCCCTGCCGGCGGCACCCTGGATTCCCCCTTCAGCAAGCTGTCCGCCAAGGCCAAATACAAGAGCACGACGACGACCCGCAACCTGCGCACGCTGCTCAAGTGCCGCGACGCGATGGCACCGTAGCCCGGTTACTGGGCAGCGGCGAGGGCTTCATGGAACGCCCGGCAGCGGTCGACTTCGGCCTCCGTGGGGGCAACCACCAAGGCCTCCGCCGCCCCGGCGATGCCCTCCCGGAGCCGGCGCCGCGCCATGGCGGCACGCCCCCGGGCACCAGCCGCCGCAATGAGCTTGCTGGTCACGGCCAGAAAAATCCCCAGCACCACGCCAGCCAAAACCATCAGCGTGGGCAGCGGCCAGCCCTGCTCGCGGGGCACCTCCGGGACGGGCAGCTGAAAATAGCCCAGCGCAGCAAGCACGCCCAGCCAGGCCAGCCCGCCCACGGCCACCAGCAGCGCCAGCCACTGGATGACGGAGAACACCGGCCACCACCAGGCGCCCTTGTTCGCCTTCAGGTCAGCCGAGGCAACCGCCTGGTCCAGGGCATCCGGCAGGGCCTCGCGGTTGCTGCGGGCTGCCGCCCGGATGGAGGCCCGCCAAGGACCGGCGGCTCCGCTGCCCGCTGCGTCCGCAAAGTCGCGCACCGCCGAATCCAGCCGCGCCTGTTCAGCCACGCCGGCCGGCGGCAGCGAGGTCCGGTTCACGTCCGGCCCGCCTTCCCTGCGCAGGCTCAGGCGGCGCAGCGGATCCTGCCGGAAGCGGGACATCCACCTCGTCACGGGCCAGCCGGTCCGCCGTGTGGCCTCCAGCCGGTAGGACGTCTGCACGGCGGAGACCACCGTTTCCATGTGCACGGCGTCTGCAAGCCCGGCGGCGAGGGCCTTGCGGTCCTGCTGGTGGATCCCTGCGGCATCCCCCGCGCCGGCCGCGTCGGCGAGGTGGCGGGCGGCCACGGCCACGTCCGCAGCCAGCCTGGCGGACTGGGCCTGCCGGGCCTTCACGACGGCGGCGACCCGCCGGCGCAGCACGTCAATCCCTTCCCCCGTCACGGCTGAAACGCCCAGCACCGACACCTTGCCCAGTCCGTCGCGGTCCAGAATCGACGACAGCGATTCAAGCACTGGCTTGACCTCGGCAGTGGCCAGCCGGTCCACCTGGTTCAGGACCACCAGCGTCACGGCGGCGTGGGCGGCAAATGGCCTGACGAACTCGTTGTGGATGGCCGCGTCCGCATATTTTTGCGGGTCCACCACCCACACCAGCACATCCACCTGCCCGGCCAGGCGCTCCACGGTTTCGCGGTTGGCGCGCTGGACGGAGTCAAAGTCGGGCAGGTCCAGCAGCACCAGCCCCCCGGCGTCGTCGGTGAGGCCGGGCACCGGGCCGCCCTCGCGCCGCTCCGAAACCTCCAGCCAATCCAGCAGCGGCGCGCTCCCGGCCGGCTGCCACACCATGGCCAGCGCTTCGCTGGTGGTGGGCCGCCGCACGGCCACGCGCGCCGCATCCGTGGCGGCCACGGCGTTGAACAGAGACGATTTTCCGCTTCCCGTGGCGCCGAAGAACCCCACAACGGTGTGATCCGCGCTCAGGGACCGCCGCGAGGTGGCCCGTTCCAGGACGTCGTACGCCTGCTGCAGGGCGGAATCGTCCAGGCGGCCCTCACCAAGCTCGCGGGCTTCGTTGAGTGCCTCAAGCCGGCGTGCCAGGGCCGATTCCGTGCGTGCGTCGCGGTGCCGGCTCATGCGCCCTCCCCCAGTTTCGCCAGTTCCACGGCCAGCTCGCGAAGCCTGTCAGCTTGGGGTGTACCGTCCTGCTGCGTCCCCAGTCGCTCCAGGAAGCGCTGTCTTTGGCCGTCCAGCAATCCTTCGCACCGCTGATCCAGGGAATGGCGCGCCTGGTTGGCCAGCCGCCGCACTGCGTCCTCGCCGAACACGGCTTCCAGCAGTTTTTGGCCGACGACGGCGGTGCCGCCTGCGATGCCGATCTCCGCCCCCGTCAGGCCTCCGGTCAGGGAGAAGACGAAAATCATCAGGACCACGCCCATCCCGTTCACCCCGAAGGAAACCCACCGGGCCTGTGACCGCTTGGCGGCACCTTCCGTGCGTATCATGGCGAGCACGTCACCCTGCCAGGCGCGGATTTCGGCGGCGACGTCGGCGGGGAATTCGGCCGTGGTGCCGGAGAGGTCGTCCGTTCCCAGCAGCGCCCGGCCTGCCGGATCGGAGCGCCAGCGCTGGTCGGCATCCTCCGCCGCACGCGAGGCTTGGTCCACAATCACGGCCTGCAGCCCTGTTTCTATGGCGGCCTCCACCTTCACGGCCGGCGGCGGCTGCCCCTTGAAGAACGCGCCGATCCTGTCGCGGACGCGTCCGATCCCGCTTTCCAGTGCGCGGAAGAAGTCGCCCGTGCCCACAAAGTCCTGCCAGCGGGCCAGCACTTCCCCGCGCAGCAGGGAGCCGTCGCTGGTGGCCTGGGAGATGCGCCCCGCGGCGTCCGCGAACGAGGCGGTGACGTCGCCCGCCAGCTGCCGTCCGGCGTCGTCCTGGTCCTTGACCGCCTCCGCAAGGCCGGCCACTTTCCCGGACAGGGCGCGCACCGTGCCGTTGAGCGTGCGCCGCGCAATCCCGGAGCGCCCGGCCGCATCCGCGGCAATGCCCTGCAGCCAGTCGCGGATGGGCGCGGTGGCGGCAGGGGGCAGCATGCCCAGTGGATCCAGCGCTGTCTCGGCGACCACGAAAAGTTCGGCACCGGCCAGCCCCTCGCGGGCCAGCATGGAGCGGAGGTCGGCACTGACCTCCTCCGCGGCACCTGCAGGCACACGGTCCAACACCACAGCCACCAGAATGTCCCGGGAGGCGGCGTCCACCAGCAGCTTCCACGGCACGGCGTCGGCGTAGCGGTTGGCGGTGGTGACGAAAAGCCAAAGGTCCGCCGCGGCCAGCAGCTGTGAGGCCAGGGCGCGATTGTCATCGGAGATGGAGTCCACATCCGGCGCGTCCAGCAGGGCCACGCCTTCCGGGACGGCGGGGTCCGCAAGCAGCACAAGCGACTGCATGGCGGAGGGGTCCGGCGCGGCGCCGGCGCTGGTTGCAGGGGTTCCCGCGCCGGCCAGTTCCCCGCGGACGCGGGACAGCGTGGGCAGCACACGCGGGGAGGCAAACCATGGTGCGTCCTGCGGGTGGTGCAACAGGATGGGCTGGCGGGTGGTGGGGCGGATGGCGCCGGCCCGGGTGACGGGATGGCCCGCTAAGGCGTTCACCAGGGTGGACTTCCCGGCCCCCGTGGAGCCACCCACCACGGCCAGCAGCGGCGCGTCCAGGCTGCGGTACCGCGGGAGGATATAGTCATCCAGCTGGCCCACGGCGCTCCCGGCAGTCCTGCGTGCATCTGCAGTGCCGGGCAGTTCGAGCCCGAGCCGGAGCGAGGCCAGCTCCCCCCTCACACCCTCCAACAGCGCAACCGAAGCGTCCTGCACGCCGGCGGCACCGGCGTCGTCCCTGAAATTGCCATGGAAGGTTGGGTTCACAGCTTCATCATGCCAGTTCCGGCCCGTGCTGGGCGGGATTGCTGGGCGGAATCTGTGAAGTTGCTTGGAGCGGCGGGGTGAAGTACCTCGGAACGGCGCCGGGCATGCAAAAGGCCGGGAAGCTTTTCAACTTCCCGGCCTTGTTGGTGACCCCAGCGGGATTCGAACCCGCGTTACCGCCGTGAGAGGGCAGCGTACTAGGCCGCTATACGATGGGGCCCTAATACAACCGATTTTTGCTCGGTGAACTCCAAAAACTTTACTGGAATCTCGCCGAACACGCCAATCGAAAGGCGGCTCTTGCAAGCGCTGGGATACCAGGACTCGAACCTAGAATGTCGGTACCAGAAACCGATGTGTTGCCAATTACACCATATCCCAATGGCTGCGCTCCACCGCCGAATCCACCGGGTTTCCCCGGCCCTTCAGCGGCCCTTGCGCCGGGATAAAACTATACCTGAGAGTTTCCCAGACGCCAAAACGGAACCGCCCGGCACCCCTGAGGCGTGCATCACAGCTGGACGCCGGCGCGTGCCCGCGGCAGCATCAGCCCGGCCAGCCCCTGCACCTCGGCCAGGCCCCCAATGATCCGGACGCCTTCCACGGCCGCGGACGACGGCGGGCCCCCGCCTTTGCGGTCCAGCCAGACACCCTGCAACCCCGCCTGGGAGGAGCCCTCGGCGTCGATCACGTAGTTGTCACCCACGTAAAGCGTTTGGGCAGGAGTTGTGCCCAGCAGGCGGCAGCCTTCAGCGAAGACGCGCGGATCCGGCTTCGCCGCGTCCACCGTGTCGATGCCCACCAGCACGCGGATGCGGGACAGCCCCGCGACGTCCAGCTTGGCCCGCTGGTAGTCGTGGACGTTGTTGCTTACCGCCCCATACGGGACCCCGGCGGCATCCAGGGCGTCAAGGACGGGAACCACGTCCGGGTAGGCCCGGATGTAGGCGGGCTGGGCCTCCTCAAAGTCCGCAATCCACCGCTGCTCGGCCGCGGAGTCAAATCCCGACACGCCGAAATGGGCCATGACGGCCCGGGCCCGCAGGCCGCGCTGCTCGGCAAACGTGAATTCCCCGGCCACGTACCTGTCATAGAAGTGGTCCACGTCCGCCATGTACATGGCCGAGAAGGCGTCCCATTCCCCCGCACCCAAGTGCGGGACCAGCGGCCGGCTCGCCGCGATCATGGCGTCCTTCATGGCCTGGTGCAGGTCCACCAGCGTGTCGTCGATGTCAAACAAGACACCCCTGACCGGGGCCGCAAGGGCGCCCGGAACAGGGGTGCTGTGTGCCGTGGTGTCAGCCAAGTCAGCCCCGGAAGGCCTTGAGGCGGGCCAGCGAGGAATCCTTGCCCAGGATCACCATGGACTCAAACAACGGCGGGGAGATGCGCCGGCCGGACACGGCCGTGCGCACAGGGCCAAACGCGAAGCGCGGCTTGATGCCCAGCCCCTCCACCAGGGCGGCCTTGAGCGCGGCCTGAATGTCTTCCGCCGTCCAGTCCTGCACGGGCTCCAGCGCCGCAACGGCCGAATCCAGGACTTCGTCGACATTCTCGGGCAGGCCCTTGCGGGCATCCTCGGCGACGTCAACGGCGTCGTCGTTCTTGAACAGGAAGGACAGCATCTCGGGGGCCTCGCCCAGCAGCGTGATGCGCTCTTGGACCAGCGGGGCGGCCTCGGTGAGGATTTCCTCCTCGCGGGCCGTGAGCTGCGGGCCGACCACGCCGGCGGCCTGCAGGTACGGGACCAGGCGGTTGCGGAAGTCCGCTGCCTCCAGCATGCGCACGTGGGTGCCGTTGATGGCCTCGGCCTTCTTGATGTCGAAGCGGGCGGGGTTGCCCAGCACGTCATGGATGTCGAAGCGCTCCACCAGCTGGTCCACGGAGAAGATGTCCTCGTCGGCGGAGAGCGACCAGCCCAGCAGGGACAGGTAGTTCAGCAGGCCTTCCGGGATGAAGCCGTGGTCGCGGTGCAGGAAGAGGCTGGACTCCGGGTCGCGCTTGGAGAGCTTCTTGTTGCCGGCGCCCATGACGTAGGGCAGGTGGCCAAACAGGGGCAGGTACTCCGCGACGCCGATTTCAAACAGTGCCTGGTACAGGGCAATCTGGCGGGGTGTGGAGGAGAGAATGTCCTCGCCGCGCAGCACGTGGGTGACTCCCATGAGGGCATCGTCCACCGGATTCACCAGCGTGTAGAGGGGGGCGCCGTTGGGTCGGACCAGGGCGTAGTCCGGGACTGATCCTGCCTTGAAGGTGATCTCGCCCCGGACCAGGTCCGTGAAGGTGATGTCCGTGTCCGGCATGCGCAACCGCAATGCCGGCCGGCGCCCTTCTGACTTGAACGCAGCAATCTGCTCTTCCGAGAGTTCGCGGTCAAAGTTGTCGTAACCCAGCTTAACGTCCCGGCCGGCTGCCTTGTGACGGGCCTCGACCTCTTCCGGCGTCGAATAGGACTCGTAAACGTACCCTCCGGCCACCAGCTTTTTGATGACGTCCTGGTAGATGTCCCCGCGCTGCGACTGGCGATACGGGGCATGCGGGCCGCCCACTTCCACGCCTTCGTCCCACGTGATGCCGAGCCAATTGAGCCCGTCAAGAAGCTGCAGGTAACTTTCCTCACTGTCCCGCTTGGCATCGGTGTCCTCGATGCGGAAAATGAGCTTGCCCTGGGTGTGGCGCGCGTAGGCCCAGTTGAAAAGGGCCGTGCGGATCAGGCCCACATGGGGCGTTCCGGTGGGCGAGGGGCAAAACCTCACCCGGACAGGAGTTTCGGCGGTGACAGTGGGGATCGAGGCAGCAATAGTCATGATGAAACAAGTTTAGACGCACCGGATGGCCGGTCCGCGCAGCCGCCGGAATGACAATAGCCGCCGCTCCCCTTGACACCCCGTCAGGCCATCGGATAACGTACAACCAAATGGTTGTAGATGAGCTTCGCGAGACCGAGCTGGACCGCCTGTTCCAGGCATTCGCCGATGCGACGCGCCGGGACATTGTCCGGCGGGTGAGCGACGGCGGACTGTCCGTTTCCGGCTTGGCAGGGCACTATGCCATGAGTTTCGCGGCCGTGCAGAAACACGTGGCCGTACTGGAACGCGCCGGCCTGGTAACCAAGGAGCGGCGGGGAAGGGAGCAGCTGGTGCGTGCAAACCGCGACGGCCTGGATAGGGCCCGGCAGCTGCTCGACGAATATGAGGCACTCTGGCGGCAGCGGGCCGGGCGGATTGCCGACATCCTGTTGGAAGACGAGGAAAAACCATGACAGTCATCAGTTCAACCCAAAGCCCCGAGGCACTCAGCCTGACCATCGTCGCGGAGTTTGGTGCCGGCGTCGAGCGCGTCTGGCAGCTCTGGGAGGATCCGCGCCAGCTGGAGCGCTGGTGGGGGCCGCCCACCTGGCCGGCCACGTTTGAGGCCTTCGATTTCCAGCCCGGCGGCAAGGCCAGCTACTACATGACCGGGCCCGACGGCACCAAGGCGCGCGGCTGGTGGCGCTTCACCGCCATCGGCGCCCCCGATCGGCTGGAGCTCGAGGACGGCTTCGCCGACGACGACGGCAACCCGGTCGCCGAGATGGGCACCGGGCGCATGGCCATCACGCTGGAGGACACGGGCGCAGGGACTCGGATGACCGTTGCCTCCACCTTTGAAAGCGCGGACCAGATGGAGAAGATGATCCAGATGGGCATGGAGGAGGGAATGGGCGAGGCGATGGGTCAGATCGACGCGATCCTGGCCGGGCAGCCCGTTTAAGGCAAAAATGCCGCCGCTCCCGCATTTTGCCGCAGGTATACAGGCGGCAAAATGCGGCAGCGGCGGCAAATGTCAGCTGAACAGCTCATTCGCCGGCTCGTTGTCCTTCACGAACTGCCAGCCGATCCACAGCACTGCTGCGAACACCGGGATGGCGCACAGGGTCCACAGGCCCAGGTGGAAGACCGACCCGTCCGGACCTGTCATGGTGTCGAAGCCGATGAGGACGGTGATGGCCAGCAGGGCGGCCAGGCCCACCCAGCTGGTCCAGGGAGAGCCGGGCATGGGCAGCGAAGAGACCTTGCCCTTCTTGCGCCGGAGCATGATCTGGCTGGCGAAGATGGAGCCCCACGTGAAGATCACGCCGATGGAGGCAGTGTTCAGCGCCAGGTCAAAGGCATGCGATCCGCCCAGCCACACGTTGGCGCCCACGCCCACCACGTACACGGCGGCAATGGCCAGTATGGCCGCGTAGGGTACGTGGCGGGATGACATCTTGGTCAGCCACTTTGGTGCGTGGCCGTTGTTGGCCATGGTGCGGAAGATCCGGCCGATCGAGTACAGGCCGGAGTTGCAGGAGGACAGTGCGGCTGTGATGACGACAAAGTTCATCACGGAGCCCACCCAGTCAAGCCCCATGGAGGCGAACACGGTAACGAAGGGGCTCTCCCCCGACTTGTAATGGTCAGAGGGCATGATCATGGCCAAAAGGGTGACCGAGCCTACGTAGAAGATGACAATGCGCACCACCACGGCACGGATGGCGCGGGGCACCTCGCGCTCCGGGTTCTCCATTTCACCGGCCGTGATGCCCACCAATTCAATGGCGTTGTAGGCAAAGATCACGGCGTTCAGGACCAGGATCATGACCAGCCCGCCCTTGGGGAACATGCCGCCGTCGGCTTGGAAAAGGTTGCTGACGGTGGCGTGCTGGCCGCCCACCTTCGCGTTCGTGACCACCATGATGGTGCCCACCACCAGGAACATCACGATGGCGGCGACCTTCAGGCAGGACGCCCAGAACTCGAACTCGCCGAACGCCTTGACGCTGAGCAGGTTCACCGCCACCAGCAGCACCAGGGCGCACAGCGCGCTGAGCTCCACTGGCACGCCGGGGAAGAAGTACTGGAAGTACAGGCCGATCGCGATCAGCTCCGCCACGCCCGTCATGGCCCAGTTGATGAAGTACATCCACCCGGAGAGGTATGCGCCCTTCTTGCCGAAAAGTTCCCCGGCGTAGGAGACAAAGGACCCGGAGGTCTGCCGGTACATGACCAGCTCGCCCAGTGCCCGCATGAGCAGATAGGCGATGATGCCGGCTATGGCGTAGGAAAAAATCAGCGCCGGGCCTGTGGAAGCCAGCCTGCCACCAGCGCCCATGAAGAGCCCGACGCCGATGGCCCCGCCCATGGCGATCATGGTGACGTGGCGCCGCGAGAGGGTGCGCTGGTAGCCCTCCCCCGTAATGGATCCGGGCACAGGGGTGGCGAGATCGGTGGCGTTTTGTGACACGCGGGGGTCCTTAAGATCGGCTGGCGTCCTGCAAAATAGCCCCCGGGCACGCGCCAAAAGCGGGTGGGGGCGCAGAAGACCTGTCAATGCTACTACGGCAGCGGACACATTTCCGTGGCGTGGGCCACAGGCGGGCCGGGCCTCTGTGCTTAGTGGCGGACCACCGGGTTGGAGAGGCGCCCGATGCCCTCGATCTCCACGTCATAGCGGTCGCCCTCTGCAACCAGCCCGACGCCGGCAGGGGTGCCCGTCATGATGACGTCGCCGGGGAGCAGGGTGAAGGCGCGCGAAACGGTGGCGACCAGTTCACGGACGCTGCGCACCATCTGGTTGGTATTGCCGTCCTGGCGGAGTTCGCCGTTGAGCCAGCCCTGGATGCGGAGCTCGTCGGGGTCCAGCTCGGTTTCGATCCACGGACCCAGAGGTGCAGAGGTGTCAAAGCCCTTGGCCCGGGCCCACTGGCCGTCGGTTTGCTGGACGTCGCGTGCCGTCAGGTCATTGCCGCAGGTGTAGCCGAAGATGACCTCATCCACGCGCTCCTCGGGCACGTCCTTGCAGATGCGCCCAATGACGACGCAGAGCTCGGCCTCGTAGGAGACTTCCTCGGAAAATTCCGGCAGCACGATCGGCTCGCCGGGGCCCACCACGGAGGTGTTCGGCTTGAGGAAGAGCAGCGGGTGGACGGGGACCTCGTTGCCGAGTTCCCGGGCATGGTCGGCAAAATTGCGGCCCACCCCAATGACCTTGCTGCGCGGGATGATGGGAGACACCAGGCGGACGTCTTCCAGCGGGTACTTGATGGTGGTCCGCTCCACGCCGTTGAAGAACGGGTCCCCCTTGATGACAGTGACTACTTCACTGCCGGAGTCGCCTTCAACCACGCCGTACATCGGGTCACTGTCTACTACAAAACGGGCTATGCGCATGTGGACGAGTCTAGCCTTTGGGAGACGCCGAAGGGGACAACCATGCCGTTTTCTGCCCCGGTGCGGGTCATTCACTATGGGGGCGATCCGACCAGCTGCCGGCGGAGGTTCCCCGGGATTCCTGCCATGTCCATCTCCGCCTCCATGGTTGCGGCCCTGGCCTCCTGGTTTGAGTCGATCCCGGGCCGCGGCTCCCAGTTAGGCACGGTCCAGCCCAACCTGAACTCGTACGCACCCGTGTCGAACTTTGCGAAGTAGAAGTATGGGCTGCTCTCCGGGGTATGGCCGGTGGCCTGAAAGTCTTTGAGCCATTTCCGATATCCGGCGTCGCTTAGCTTGAAGGACAACCAGCCGCCCGCGCAATGCAGGACGGTGTAGTTTTCCGGGTGGGCATTGATGTCCTGGACCACCCAGGCATCGGGGTTGTCCATCGTTTTCACGAAATCCAAGCTGCAGGCCGCTCCTGTGTTCGGGTTGTCCACAGCTGCGTTTGGTGGGGCCTGCAGTGTTCCGGCCTGGCTTGCCGGCGGACCGCCAACCAAGGCGGGGCGGAGGGCCGGCGAGACTCCGAGTTTCTGTTGGACCTGCCGGTCCATCTCGACAGCCGTTGCAACGGTGGTGCCTCCGGCGGCCGCCAGGGTTTCCCAGGCCGGCACAAACAGTGTCTTGTTTACAACGTAATTGTTGCCGTCAAACCTGGCGAAGTAGATATCGCCGCGGATCCCGTCCCCCGCGCCGCTGCCCTGGCCCGCGCCCTGGTCCAGCAGCCGCTGGAATCCGCCGTCGGTCAGCCCAAACGCCAGCCACCCGCTGGCACATCCGAGCACTGTGAAGTCTCCGGGGTAAGATTCCAAGTTGTGCAGCATCGGGCCGGACTGACCCTGGGTGCTGACGTTGCCTA
>NZ_JAJLOZ010000066.1:0-24707 GCF_025548615.1 Arthrobacter sp. A2-55
CGCGTGGCGCCCAGGGCGGCCACGGACTGCGCGTACTTGCCCTGCGCCACGGCCACAAACAGGCAGTCCACCACGGCCAGCTGCGAAATACGCGAGGCCATGGCCCCCGCCCGGAACGCCGTCTCACGCACCATGGTGGCCAGGGCCACCGTGGCGTGCGACGCCGCCGGGGACTGCGGCGCATTGGTCACCAACACTGTCGGCGCACCGGCCGTGCGGGCCAGCCGGAGAAACTCGACCACGGATTCCGTCCGGCCGCCGTGGGAAAACGCCACGGCCACGTCCTGGCCGCTCATGAGGGAGGCCCCCATCAGCGCATTGTCGGCATTGCCAAACGCGCTGACGTTCAAGCCAATGCGGAACAGCTTGTACCGCAGGTCCTCGGCCACGATGGCACCGGCCCCCACGCCGTAGATGTTCACGCTCCGCGCCCCGGAGACCAGGTCCACGGCACTGCGCAGCAAGGCGAGGTCAAGGTTGTGGGTGGTTTCCTCAAGGCCCATCACCTCGGTGAAGCGGATCCGCGCCACAATGTCCGCCAGCGTGGCGTCCGGGCTGATGTCGTCACCAAATGTGGGCTCGTGCACCTCCGTCAGGGATGCGTCCTCGCGGCCCAGTTCGGCGGCCATGGCCAGGCGCAGCTGCGCGTAGCCCGTCAGCCCCACGGCACGGCAAAACCGCACCACGGTGGGATCGGAGGTGGAGCACAGCTGTGCCAATTCCGTCACGGTGTGGTCCAGCACCACGGCGGGGTTGGCAATAATGGCATCTGCCACGCGCCGGGCAGCGGGCGTGAGGCCCTGCCGCCGGGAATAAATAACTGACTGAATGCTCACTGCAGCCTTCCTCCAACGATCCGGACCCCCTCCAGTTCCCGCCAGTCTACGGCCGCCCCTGTCCAAAACACGTAAATAATTTACAATCGTTATATATGGCCGTAATTTCAGGCCACCACGCACCCGCCGCACTAGGGAGAACACCGTGAGCGCCCCACGCACCACGCAGGCCCAGGACGCCGTCCGCACCGAACTGGGCACGCTCACCACCGAGTCCCCCAACCCGCGCCACCCCGACCTGGCCGCACTCACCACCGAGGAACTCGCCGCCGCGATGAACGCCGAGGACACCCTGGTCCCTGCCGCGATCGCCCGCCACACCGCCGACATCGCCGCCATCATTGACCGCATTGCCGCCAACATGGCCGGCGGCGGCCGCCTCATCTACGTGGGCGCCGGCACGCCCGGGCGCATGGGCATCCTCGACGCCAGCGAGTGCCCTCCCACCTTCGGCACCGATCCCTCCCTGGTGGTGGGCGTGATTGCCGGCGGCAGCAGGGCCGTGGGCCAGGCCGTGGAGAACGCCGAGGACAGCGAAGAGGAAGCCCGCAAGGACATGGCCGCCCTGGCGCTCACAGACAAGGATTCCGTGATCGGCATTGCGGCCTCGGGCCGCACGCCCTACGTCATCGCCGCCGTCGCCGCCGCGAAGAAAAGCGGCGCCTACACCGTGGGCTTCTCCTGCAACGCCAACTCCGCCCTGGGCGCCGCCGCGGACACCGCGCTGGAGATCGAGGTGGGCCCGGAAATCCTCACCGGCTCCACCCGCCTGAAATCCGGGACCTGCCAAAAACTGGTCCTGAACATGGTCAGCACCATCACCATGGTCCGCCTCGGCAAAACCTACAAGAACTTCATGGTGGACCTGCGCGCCACCAACGCCAAGCTCCGCGCCCGCAGCGAACGCACCCTGATGCGGGCCACCGGCTGCGACGCCTCCACGGCCGCCGCCGCCCTCGAAGCCGCCGGCGGCCACGTCAAGGCCGCCATCCTGGCCGTCATGACGGGCCTGCCGGCCAGCCGCGCCGAGGATTTGCTCGAGCAAAACCGGGGCTTCCTGCCCGCCGCCATCACCGCTGCAACCCTTTAGAAGAACGACGCCGGAGCCCGCCAATGCCTGCCATCCACCGACACCTTGCCACAGACATACAGCGCCTGCTGGACCAGGCAGTCACTGAAGGGGTCGCGCCCGCGGCGAGCTGCGCCGTCGTGCTTGGCGGGGAAGCGCTGCCCACGCTCACGTCCGGCCAGGCAGGGGAAGGCACGTCCTTTGACCTGGCCTCGGTGACCAAGCTGTTCACCACGGCCACCATGCTTTCCCTGGTCGACGGCGGCGTGCTGGAGCTGGACGCCCCCATCGGCACGTGGCTGCCGGCCTACTCGCACGGAGTCAAGTCCGGGGTGACGCTGCGGCACCTGCTGACCCACACCTCGGGCCTGCCGTCGGAGTGGCGGGGCTGGGAAAGTGCGCTGCGCGAGGGACGGTCGTTTGACCGGATCCTGCTCATCGACGAGCTGCTCGGCACGCCCCTGGAGGCGGCGCCCGGCACACGGTTCGAGTATTCCTGCGCCGGCTTCAACACGGCCATGGCGCTGGCCGAGCACGTGACGGGGCGCCCCTGGGCCTCCCTGGTCACGGACCGGGTCCTGTCCCGGCTTGGCACCGGCGCCATCACGGGCACGCCGGATCCGGAACGGTGCGCGCCCACGGAATTCCAGCCGGAACTGGGGCGTGGGCTGGTTCGCGGCATTGTGCACGACGAGGCAGCCTGGTCCCTGGGCGGGCTCAGCGGCAACGCCGGCATGTTCGCCACGGCCGCCGGGCTGGCCGTCTTTGGCGAAGCCCTGCGCACCGGGCTTGACGGCATCCTCTCCCCGGAACTGGCCGCCGAGATGTGGCGCAGCCAGCTGCCCGAGGTGCTGGGCACCAACTTCAACCCAGCCGATCCGGGATTTGGCCACGGCCTGGGGCTGCGCATCAACCAGCAGCCGTGGATGGGCAGCGCCGGCAGGGAGGCGCGCGGCCACGGCGGCTTCACCGGCACCTCGCTCCTGGTGGACAAGGCCCGCGGGGTGGTCATCGCCCTGCTCACCAACCGCGTCAGCCCCAGCCGGGACGGGGATGACGCGACGGCCCTGCGGAAGGCGGTGTCCGACGTCGTCTATTCTGGTGGAAATGACCATAACTAACCGGAAATAGGCACCATGGGCACAAACACCGCACTCATCACCGGCGACCAGGTGGTCCAGGAGCTGCCGTGGCGGTGGCGCGTCCAGGGCAGCATCTTCCTCATTGGCGGGCTGGGCTTCATGTTCGACGCCTGGGACGTGACCCTCAACGGCTTCCTCATCCCGCTGCTGTCCAAGGAGTGGGGGCTGGTGCCCGGGCAGGCGGCCTGGATCGGCACGGCGAACCTGATCGGCATGGCCGTGGGCGCGTTTGCCTGGGGTTCCATTGCGGACGTGATCGGGCGCAAGAAGGCATTCGCGCTGACGCTGCTGATTTTCTCCCTGTTCACCGTGCTGGGCGCCGCGTCCAATGACATGGTGCTGTTCTGCGCGTTCAGGTTCATGGCCGGCTTTGGGCTGGGCGGCTGCATTCCTGTGGACTATGCGCTGGTGGGCGAGTTCACCCCGCGCAAGCACCGTGGCCGGGTGCTGACGGCCATGGACGCGTGGTGGCCCATCGGCGCATCGCTGTGCGGCGTGGTGTCCGCGCTGCTGATGGCCTCTTTTGGCAACTGGCGCTTCCTGATGCTGGTGCTGGTGCTGCCTGCGCTGCTGGTGTTTTGGGTGCGAACCCACGTGCCGGAATCGCCGCTGTTCCTGGTCCGGGCGGGCCGGACTGTGGAGGCGAAGGCAGTCATTGAACGCCTCATCGAGCGCACGGGCGCGGAGGTGGGGCCGTGGAAGCTGCCCGATCCGGCCGCCGCGCCCCGGCTGTCGCTGGGCAGGGTCACCGACCAGCTGGCCGGGCTGTGGAAGTTCAACTGGCGCGTCACCGGCGTTGCGTGGTCGCTGTTTCTGACCATCCTTTTGGTGTACTACGGCGCGCTGACCTGGATGCCGTCCATCCTGGTGGCCACCGGCTACGCGCAAAACAAGGCGTTCATGGCCACGGCGTCCATGACGGCCATCGGCTTCCTGGGCGTGGTGGCCGCGGCCCTGCTGGTGGAGCGTGTGGGCCGCAAGTGGATCCTGGCCGTCACCGGGCCCGGCGCTGCGCTGTCGCTGGTCATCTTCGCCCTGGTCCTGGATGCGCCGGCCGCCGCCCAGCTGTGGCTGCTGGTTTTCGGATTCGTCATCCAGGTGGCCATCCCGGTCCTGTACACCTACGTCTCGGAGCTGTACCCGACGCATTTGCGCGCCACCGGCTTTGGCTGGGCGTCCACCCTTTCGCGGGTGGGTGCCGGGCTGGTCCCGCTGATCTTCGGCTCGCTGCTGTGGCCGGTGCTGGGCCTGCCCCTGACGTTCGCACTGACCGGCGGACTGGTGCTGCTGGCCGTGGTGTGGATGGCGCTGTCGGCGCCGGAGACCCGGGGCGCCGCGCTGCACTGATTGGTTCCTGGGGCGCCGCTTGTGAGGCACGACGCCGGCCACCCCCTCCCATGCGCCGCCCCCTTCCGCGCGCCTCCCTGTCGGGAGCGGAGCCTGCCCGGAGCGGAACCTGTCAGCATTTGCCCACCTTGGACGGGTAGCCTGTTGCCAATTCCCAATTCACGTTTAAGGAGAACCATGAACGCCCTGCTCCCCACCGCCTTCACCACCGCCGGCCTGATTGGCGGCTTCAAGGCCGCCCGCGCCACGAAGAACCGCCAGCTGGGCGGCGCGGTCCTCGCGGCCGCCGGGGCTGCAGCATTTTTCGCCTGGAAGAAAAACGCGGGGGCGGGAACCGCGGCGGCGCTGACTGCGGGTTACCTTGGCGCATTCGGCGCCTCCCACCCGCTGGCCAAGAAGATCGGCGCCTGGCCCGCCGTATATGCCGTGACCGGCGCCACGGCCCTTGCCTCGCTGGCGCTGGGCCGCAAGCGCAAGGAAGACGTCAAGCGCAAGTAAGAAGGGCTCCACCCCCGGGCGCTCAGGCGCGGGACAGCTCCCCGAGCACCTGGATGAGCAGTTCGCGCTCGGCCACCTTGATGCGCTCGTGAAGGGTTTCTTCGGTGTCGCCATCGAGCACGGCAACGGGGGTCTGGGCGATGATGGGGCCCGTGTCCACGCCGGCGTCGGCAAAGTGGACGGTGCAGCCGGTGACCTTCACGCCGTAGGCCAGCGCGTCCCGGACCCCGTGCGCGCCGGGGAAGGCGGGCAGCAGCGCGGGGTGCGTGTTGACATAGCGGCCGGGGAAGGCATTGATGAAGCTTGGTGCCACAATCCGCATGAATCCGCTGGAAATGACATAGTCCGGCTGGTGCACGGCCACGGCGTCCAGCAACGCGGCGTCCCAATCGGCCCGCACCGGGTAATCCTTGAAGTTCACCACAAACGTCTCCAGCCCGGCGGCGGCGGAGCGCTCAATGCCGTAGGTGCCCTGCCGGTCCGCGCCCACGGCGGCAATCTCCACGTCCAGCGAGCCCGAGGCCACGGCGTCGATCACTGCCTGCAGGTTGGAGCCGGTCCCGGAAACTAAAACAACAATGCGCATGGCCCCAATTTTAGGGGCATGCGCGGGCAATGCCCTATTCGCCGTGCTGGTTCCTGCGCCGCGGCGAGGGGGTGGTGGCGCGGGCGGTGGCGCGGCTTTCCTCCAGCCACGGTGCCACCAGTGATCCCAGCACGACGCCGGCGGCCACCTCCGTGCCCACCCACAGTGCCGCCGTGGCCGGGTTGGGCCCGATCTCGGTCAGGCGCCCCAGCCCCGCGGAGCCGCCCGAGAGCCAGAAGAGCACACCCGTGAGCGCCGCGGCGACGACGCCGACGGCGATGCCCAGCAGGAGCGTGGAGACGGGTAGGGAGATCCACCGCTGGCGCGCCTTGAGGGAGATCCATTCGTCCAGGTGGTTTTCACCTGTGCGCACAAACCACCAGCCGGCCAGCAGTCCTCCCAGCACGGGGATGACCATGGCCGCGAAGCCCCAGCCAAGGGTCCCGGACGGCAGGGCCGCCAGCAAAGGGATGGGCGGGACGGGAGCCACGGAGGTGGCCAGGGGTGTCACGGTGGAGCCGACCCCCAGGGAGAAGCCGGCGCCGCTGGCCCAGGCCAGGGCCCAGGCCGCAAGGTTGGGCAGGTAGCTGAGCTGGGCGAGCGTCAGCCCCGCGCCCCCGACGGCACCGGGGCGCAGGCCCTGGTAGACGCCAATGATGTCCGTCCACCGGGCCATGATGTCCACGGCCAGCAGGAGCGCGGCCAGCGAGAGGGCGGCCATGGCAGCAACGAAACCGGAGCGGGCCACGGCCCAGACGTAGGAGCCGGCCCAGCGCTGGTCCTGGCTGGTCTTGGCGATCCAGTCGGCCGCGTTGACGCCGATCAGCCGGCCCCAGGAGCCGGCCTCCCTCCGCGCGCCAATGATCATGCCAAGTCCGGCGGGGATGACGGGAATGAATGTGCTGGCCAGCAGGGGCGCCTGGATGCCGGGTTCGCTGCACACGAATCCGGTGGCCAGCCCCGCGGCGGCGTACACCACCAGGGCGCCAAACAGGGGCTGCCACAACTGGTCGGTGTAGGAGGCGCGGGCCAGGCGGCGGCCGGCCCGCCACGACAAGAGGAACGGCAGGAGCACCAGGCCCAGCGGCAGCAGGCTAAAGACACCTGTCTCGACGGAGGCGGAGCTGGGGCCGTTGGTGACGGTCAGGGTAAGCGGTACCCCGTGGATGGCCAGCCACATTTGCCCGGCCAGGCGTGCCATGACGGAGGGATCTTTTTGGGCAAAGCCGCCCGCCAGCCACACGGCCGCCAGCGGCACCACGATCACGAGGGCGGAAATTACAAAGACCTGGGCAGCCTCAAAGGCCCCCTGCAGCCCCAGCGGCATGGGAAGTCCGTCGCGTTGGCCCCGGGCCGCTTTGGTATTCATCGTCTTCAATGGTGCCACACGGAACCGGGGGTGGCCTTGAGAAGCGCCGGTAAGGGCCCGCAATCGGTGGGCAAACGGTCCGCGGAAGGCAAGTTAAAAACGAATAGGGCCGGGACATGCCCGAACCCTATTCGCTCCAGCCTGTTAAGACCAAAGTGGTTATGCGGTCTCCCGCATGGTTACTTTGAAATTAGATGGCCTGGATGTTGACTGCCTGAGGACCCTTCGGACCCTGCTCAACATCGAAAGAGACCTTCTGGTTCTCTTCGAGGGAGCGGTAGCCGGAGGAGTTGATCGCGGAGTAGTGCGCGAAAACATCCTGGCTCTGGTCATCGGGGGAGATGAAGCCGAAGCCCTTTTCAGCGTTGAACCACTTGACGGTACCTGTTGCCATTATTTCTATTTCCTTCTGAAGTTGGAGATTCCGCCCGACCTTCGGGCCTCCGTTTTTACGGTGTAAGTCCGCTTCTCCAGAAAAGCGACGTCGTCCCGAAGGATGGCGTCGCTTCAACTACAAAAAACGCAACACTACAACTACGTCCAAGTATACATACCTATTGCGCCAATGCCAGTAATTTTTGAGAGGTGCGTCACTCTTGCCGCCCCATTCGTCACAGTGGTGGAATAAATGCGCTGGATCTAGCGGTTTTAGGGTGCCGCAGGAGTGATGCGTGACTCAAAGTGTCATTTTCCGTTCACACAATGTTAAGGCACGACGCCGGCTGCCCGCCCAGGTGCCCGGCTCACCGAGCTGCGGCCCACGGCCGCCGGATCACGGCCGGGCTCACTGCCCGCTGGAGTACCTGTCGGTGTCGTCGTGGGCGATCGCCTTTTCGATGCTTTGGCTGTTGGTGTCCCGGCCCAGCAGGAGCGATTGGTACACCTCTGCGGCGCCGGCAAGCGGTGACAGCGCCGAACGGATCTTGCGGCCGCGCTTGGCCTTGACCAGCCTCAGGGCCACTCCGAACACCACGGCCAGGGCGAACACCACAATGATGGCGGTGGTTGTGCGGCGGAGCCCGGCCGGATCAAAGTAGCCGTAAACCGCAACGGCCACAAGTGCCAGAACAAACCCGGCGGCAATGAATACTCGTTTCCAGGTCATGGCGCCTCCCCTTGGCTTTTGGCCAGTCTAGGCTCTTTTCAATTTCGGGGTGTCAAACGGTTGTCAAACGACTAATTGAAACCACCTTGCCGCCCGGCTGAACCGCTTATGCCCGCGCCAATATGCCGTCCAGGTCCACCGAGTCCGGCAGTGTGCCGTAGTTGAAGGAGCGGCCAGGTCCCAGCCGGGAGACAACAAACGCGTCCGCCACGGCGGGCGGGGCATAGCGGACCAGCAGCGACGCCTGCAGCGCCAGGGCCAACTTTTCCACGAGCGCCCGCGCCGAACCGGCAAAATCCGCCGGTGCAAGCCGCACCGGGGACACGGCCTCCTTCAGGCCGGCAACAAAGTCGTCAAGGATGGCGTGGGTCCCGGACGCCAGCCGCAACTCGGCAAAAAACGAATCCACGGACTCCGGCTCAACCGCCATGGCCCGCAGCACATCCAGGGCAATGACGTTCCCGGTGCCCTCCCAGATGGCCATGACGGGCTGTTCCCGGTAGCGCATGGCCAGCGAGAAATCCTCTATGTAGCCGTTGCCGCCCAGGCATTCCATGGCCTCGTAGGCGTGGTTGGGCCCGCGCTTGCACACCCAATACTTGCTGACGGCCACCGCAAGGCGGCGGAAGGCACTCTCGGAGGGGCCGGCGTCGTCGTCAAAGGAACGGGCCAGGCGCATGCCCACAATTGCGGCAGCCTCAGCCTCCAGGGCCAGGTCGGCCAGCACGTTGGCCATGGCGGGCTGGTCCACCAGCCGCGCCCCAAAGGCCCTCCGGTGCCGGGCATGCCACACGGCCTCCGCCACCGACTGGCGCATCCCGGCAGCCGTGCCCAGCACGCAGTCCAGCCGGGTCCGGCCCACCATGCCCATGATGGCGCGCACACCGCGGCCAGGCTCGCCGATCCGCCAGCCGTGCGTGTTGGCAAACTCCACCTCGGAGGAGGCATTGGAGCGGTTGCCGGCCTTGTCCTTGAGCCGCTGGAGCAAAAACGGGTTGCGCTCCCCGCCAGGCAGCACCCGTGGGACCAGGAAACACCCCAGCCCCGCGTCCTCCTGCGCCAGGACCAGGAAGGCGTCGGACATGGGCGCCGAACAAAACCACTTGTGGCCGGCCAGCAGGAAATGGTCGTCAAACGGTTCGGCGCGCGTGGTGTTTGCGCGGACATCGGAGCCGCCCTGTTTTTCCGTCATCGCCATGCCGAACAGGGCACCCGGCTTGCCCTCGGCAAGTTCGGGCGAATATTCGCGCGAGAACAGCCGCGGCAGCCACTCCCCCGCCAGCTCCGGGGCCAGCTGCAGGGATTCCACCGCCGCGTGCGACATGGAAATGGGGCACGCATGGCCCGGTTCCACCTGCGCGAACAGCATGAACGCTGCGGCCCGCCGCGCGTTCGCGCCCGCCCCGGGAGCGGCCCACGCGGAAGTGTGCGCCCCCGCCGCCACTGCCTGGCCAATGATCCGGTGGTAGGCAGGGTGGTACTCCACCTCGTCAATCCGCTGCCCGTACCTGCTGTGGGTGTGGAGCACGGGCGGGTTGCGTTGGGCCAGCCGCGCGTCCTCCTGGAACTGCGCAGAGCCAACCGCGGCACCCAGCACCTCCAGCCCTTCCGCCGCCTCCGCGCTGGCCCCGCCAAGCGTGGAGAGGTACTCGGCCAAGGGAACATTGGCGGTGAACTCGTTGACATCGACCCGCGGCGGCGGCTGGTTGAACACCTGGTGGGTGGGATAGCTGGCGCGTGCAGCGGGAGTGGCTGGGGGTGCGGCAGTGCCGGCGTCGTTGGCGGTCATGGCAACAGGCTACAGCGGCAGTGTCATCCCCAGGGAGAAGTTCAGCCCCGTGGCAAACGTCAGGTACATCAGCCAGAGGCCCGTGACCAGGTGCCACAGCCCCAGCGAACGTTCGCCCCACGCCTGCCCGATGGTGTGGAAGAAGTCGCTGATGTAGATGAGCGTCAGGCCCACAAACAGCAGTCCCACGGGCCAGTCGCCGGCCGCGAAGAACACGACAATGCCGAGCACCGACAGGATGGTGTACGCCACGGACATCCCGGCGTTGGTGCGCGGGTCCACGCCCTGCCACCGGTTGTAGCCCAATGCGAACCAGTGGATCCCGTACGCGGAGAACGCCAGCGCAGCCATATACAGCGGCGCGTCCTTGAACACCTGGAACCAGGTCATGCCCACGAACAGGATGATGCCCGTCACCAGCTGGCAGAAGCCGGGGAGCCAGATGCCCCACACGCCGGTCGCCTTGTCCACGGACTCATTGCGCTTGGGCCAGTGGAACAATTCCTCGGGACCATAGATCAAATACCCGGTTCCCAAACCGAAAAAGCCCAATGCAAGCGGTGCATATGCCGAGGACGCAAAGATCAAGTTCATTGCCCTACTCCTTTGCCTTAGTGAAAAGTTGTTGACAATTCAGGCAGGTTCATAGGCATGCACTTCCTTATTTCCGCAAGGCGCAATCCCTAGTTGGCGTAGGCCGGGGCCGCAGCCTTTTCCAGCCGGACGACGACGGACTTGGACACCGGGGTGTTTGAGCCTTCCGCTGTTTCATCCAGGGAGACAAGCACATTTGCTTCGGGGAAGTAAGCGGCCACGCAGCCGCGCGCCGTGGGGTAGCTGATGATCCGCTGCTGGCGCAGCACCCTGTCGACGCCGTCGGCGGATTCGCTGTGGATGTCCACATAGCTGCCGTCCGCGATGCCCAGCCCGGCCAGGTCCTCCGGGTTCACGAACAGCACATGGCGGCCCTTCTTCACCCCGCGGTACCTGTCATTGAGGCTGTACATGGTGGTGTTGAACTGGTCGTGGGCGCGCACGGTCTGCAGCAGCAGCCGGCCCGCGGGCACCTCAACCGTCTCCAGGGCGCTGACTGTGAACACGGCCTTGCCGGACGGTGTGGGGAAGGTGCGGCTGTCGCGCGGCGGGTGCGGCAGCACGAAGCCGCCCGGGCGGCGGACCTTGGCGTTGTAGTCCTCGCAGCCCTTGCAGACGTGGCCGATGTGCTCGCGGATGGTGTCGTAGTCGGCCTCGAAGCCGGCCCAGTCGATGGGGTGGTCATTGCCCAGGACGGCCCGGGCCAGGCGGCTGACAATCGCCATCTCGGACAGCAGGTTCTCCCCCACCGGTTCCACCTTCCCGGAGGAGGCGTGCACGGCACACACCGTGTCCTCGACGGTGACGAACTGCTCGCCAGCGGCCTGACGGTCAATTTCGGTGCGTCCCATGGTGGGCAGGATCAGGGCCTGATCGCCTGTGAACGCGTGAGATCGGTTCAGCTTGGTGGAGACCTGCACCGACAGCCTTGTCTTTTGCAGCGCAGCCTCGGCCACGGCGGTGTCGGAGATGGCTCCCACCAGGTTCCCGCCCATGGCGAAGAGCACCTTGAGCTTGCCGTCGCGCATGGCGCGGATGCTCTGGACGGCGTCCACCCCGTTTTCGCGCGGAGGCTCGAAGTTGAATTCCTTGCCCAGGGCGTCCAGGAACGACGGCGGCATTTGCTCCCAGATGCCCATGGTCCTGTCCCCTTGGACGTTGCTGTGCCCGCGGATGGGTGAGGGCCCGGCGCCGGGCTTGCCGATGTTTCCACGCAGCAGGAGCAGGTTGATGATTTCCTTGATGGTGGGGACGGCCCGCTTGTGCTGGGTCAGGCCCATGGCCCAGGTGATGATGACCTTGTCCGCCTTCAGATACCGGGCGGCGAGCTCGTCGATTTCCGCCGTCGTCAGTCCGGTGGCTTCCAGCACGGCGGCGTCGTCCAGCTGGTCAATGTGCGCCCGGTACTCTTCCAGGCCCTGGCAGCTGCTTTCGAGGAAGGCGTGGTCCAGCACGGCGCCGGGGGCGGCGTCCTCGGCGGCAAAGACCCGCTTGGCCACGGCCTGCATGAGCGCCATGTCGCCAGCCAGCCTGATCTGGAGGAACTGGTCGGCCAGGTCGGTGCCCTTGCCCACCAGGCCGCGCGGCTTTTGCGGGTTCCGGAAGTTGATGAGCCCGGCCTCGGGCAGCGGGTTGACGGCCACAATTTCGGCCCCGGCCTCCTTGGCCTCCTCCAGCGCCGTCAGCATGCGCGGATGGCAGGTGCCGGGGTTCTGGCCCATGATGATGATCAGGTCCGACTTGGCAAAGTCTTCATAAGCGATGGCGCTCTTGCCCACCCCGATGGTCTCCCCCATGGCCAGGCCGGTGGACTCGTGGCACATGTTGGAGCAGTCCGGCAGGTTGTTGGTGCCGAAAGCACGGGCAAAGAGTTGGTACTGGAAGGCTGTCTCGTTGCTGGTGCGCCCGCTGGTGTAAAAGGCGGCCTCGTTGGGGGAATCGAGGGCGTTGAGTTCCCGCGCCACTATGCGGAACGCATTGTCCCAGCTGATGGGCTGGTAGTGGTCCGCCCCCGCCGGCTTGTACACCGGGTCAACCAGCCGGCCCTGCTGGCCCAGCCAGTACTCGCTGCGGCTGCGCAGGGACGACACCGAATTGGCTGCCCAGAAATCCTTCGGCACTGTCAGCAGCCCGGCCTCCCAGGTGACGGCCTTCGCGCCGTTCTCGCAGAACTCCGCCAGCTTGCGGTCCGGCGGATCCGGCCAGGCACAGCTCATGCAGTCGAAGCCGTCCTTCTGGTTCATTGCCCGGAGCGTCTTCAGGGTGCGCACGGGTCCCATGGCCGCAAGAGCCTGAGGCACGGATTCGGTAATGCCATGCAGCCCGGCCGCCGCCCGGGCCGGCCGGCTGACCTCAATGTCGGCGTCGGAATCATCCTGGACTGGGGGCTTGCTGCCCATGGCAAACACAACCTTCTGTAGGAAGAATGAGCTTTCCATTCCGGTCTATCACCGCCCCACGACAAAGGCAACGGGATTCCATGGTGACGCAGCTCACATGGGATGTCCCCCCTGCACGCCAGCGGGGGCGGCCCACTTGCTACAAGATGGCGAACAAAAGCCAGGTCAGCAGCAGGCCCATGACCGAAATGATGGTTTCCATGACAGACCAGGTCTTGATGGTCTGGCCCACGGTCAGGCCAAAGTATTCCTTGACCAGCCAGAAGCCGGCGTCGTTCACGTGGGAGAAGAACAGCGATCCGGCGCCCACGGCCAGCACCACCAGGGACAGGTGCACGGGGTCCAGACCACCGGCCAGCGGGGCGATGATGCCCGCGGCCGTCACGGTTGCCACGGTGGCGGAGCCGGTGGCCAGGCGGATCAGTACGGCCACGATCCAGCCCAGCAGCAGCACCGAGAGGCTGGCGGCAACGGCGATCTTGGCAATGGCAATGCCGGTTCCGCCGTCCACCAGGACCTGCTTGAAGCCGCCGCCGGCGCCCACAATCAGCATCACGCCGACGATGGGGAGCAGGCTCTGGCCGATCTTCTTCGTCAGCACATTGGCGGAGAAGCCCACGCCGGTGCCGAACGTGACCATGGCCAGCAGCACGGCCACCGTCAGGGCAACCACCGGGTCGCCAATGAAATCCAGGAGAGGGTGGAACGGGTTTCCCTTGGCCATCCAGACGTCCGCTGCGGCCTTGATGAGCATCAGGACCAGGGGGGACAAGAGGGTGACCAAGGTGATGGCGAACGACGGCGTGCCGGTTGCGTCGGGATCCTGGGCGCGGGTTTCGCCCGTGCCTGCCGGGGCGTTGGCCTTTTTGCCCTTTGCGGAACCGCCGCCGGAGCGTCCCACAGCGGCGGGTGAGGCGGCCGCCGCGGTGCCTCCTGTGACGGCGAGCGCGGCACCGGCGGCACCGATGGGGACCATGCGGGCGGCCAGGACGCTGAAGAGCGGGCCGGCCACGATGACTGTGGGAATGGCAACGATGAGGCCCAGGGCCAGGGTGACGCCGACGTTGGCGTTCAGGATGCCGATGGCGGCGAGCGGGCCGGGGTGCGGCGGGATGAAGCCATGCAGCACGGACAGGCCGGCGAGGGCCGGGATGCCCAGGCGCATGGCACGGCCGTTGGTGCGGCGCACGGCCAGCATGACCACGGGGATCAGCAGGACCAGGCCGATTTCAAAGAACATGGGGATGCCGATGATGCCGGCGATAAGGGCCATTTTCCACGGAAGGGTGGCGGGCCGGCCGCGCAGCAGCGTCTCCACCACCTTGTCGGCGCCGCCGGAATCCGCCAGTAGCTTGCCCAGCATGGCGCCGAGGGCGATGAGGATGCCGACGTAACCGAGCACGCCGCCCACGCCGGTTTCAAAGGAGCCGGTGACCTTGTTCAGGGCGATGCC
Organism: Arthrobacter sp. A2-55; assembly: GCF_025548615.1. Lineage (NCBI taxonomy): Bacteria > Bacillati > Actinomycetota > Actinomycetes > Micrococcales > Micrococcaceae > Arthrobacter > Arthrobacter sp. A2-55. Next base: position 14,188 of record NZ_JAJLOZ010000066.1, read on the forward strand.
GGAGCCGATGCCCACGAACAGGGCGCCGATGGTCAGGGCCAGGAAGGCGTGCATCTTGAGCCAGACAATCAGGAGCACCACGATGGCGATGCCGACGGCGGCGACCACCAGGACCTGGGTGTCGTGGCCGGTCCAGGGCGAGTTTGCGGTGTCTGCGGCGGCGAGGAAGGCCCTTGCCATGCCTGTGGTTGCCATGGTCACGGTTCACTCAATTCCGCCCGGCTTGTGGGGCCGCGCACCCCGTTGTCAATTCTGTTAAATCGTCCGTGGCAACAGTAGACCCATGGCAGCGTGCTTCGCCAGCGTGCCGGGGTTAATGTGACGCAATGTTCATGCGGGTTGTTTATGCGGGTTGTTCACGCGCGGAGGTCAGCCGCCGATGTAGCTCATCTCTATCTTTTTGCGCAGCCCGGGCGTATTGGCGCTGCGCAGCTCCGAGTACCTGTCCGTGCGGGCGCCCCACAGGGCTGCGAGCGCATTGGCCAGTTCCTGATCGGTGGCGCCGCCGCGCAGCAGCTCCCGGAGGTCGGTACCGGCCGTGGCGAACAGGCAGGTGAACAGCTTCCCGTCAGCGGAGAGCCGGGCGCGCGTGCACCCGCTGCAGAAGGCGCGGGTCACGCTGGAGATGGCGCCAATTTCCCCTTGGCCGTCCACATAGCGCCACCGCTGGGACGTTTCCCCGCGGTAATTGGCCTCCAGCGGCTCCACGGGGAACACCTTGTTGATGCGCTCCATGATTTCGGCGGAGGGCACCACCTGGTCCATCTTCCAGCCGTTGGAGGAGCCCACGTCCATGTACTCAATGAAGCGCAGGATGAACGGCGTGCCGCGAAAGTGCCGGGCCATGTCCACAATGCTGTGGTCGTTGAGTCCGCGCTTGACCACCATGTTGACCTTGACCGGCCCCAGCCCGGCCTCCTCGGCGGCGTCCAGCGCGTGCAGCACCTTCGCCACGGGATAGGCCACATCATTCATGGCCTGGAATACGGAGTCGTCCAGGGAATCCAGGGAAACGGTGACCCGGTCCAGCCCGGCAGCCTTGAGGGCTTGTGCTTTCTGGGCCAGGGCCGAACCGTTGGTGGTCATGGCCAAGTCCGGCGGTTCGCCCTCCGGGGTGCGCAGTGCGGCGAGCATGGCCACCAGGTCCTCGATGCCCTTGCGCAGCAGCGGTTCGCCGCCCGTGAGCCGGATCTTGCGCACGCCGTGGTCCATGGCAATCCGGGCCAGGCGGGTGATTTCCTCGAAGGTGAGCAGCTGGTCCTTGGGCATGAAGGCGAAGCCGCGGCCAAAAACCTCTTTCGGCATGCAATAGACGCAGCGGAAGTTGCAACGGTCGGTGACGGAAATCCGCAGGTCACGCAACGGCCGCTTCAACGTGTCAGTCACTGGAGTCGTAACCATTTTTCAGCCTTCTGGTGCGGCCCGATTGGGATTCCGGGCCCTTGCTTCCACCATAGGCCCGGACTGCGGCGGCGTCGAGGGTTGGGCGGTGCGCTCAAGCCGCCCTGGGTTCATCGCATGCGTTGATGTCACAACGCGGCAAACTGTCGATTCCACGCAAGAATTGAGAGTGTGAGCGGAGAATTTGCACCCGACGACGGACAAGCGGCACTTCCGGGCCTTGATGCGGACGGCGACCGCGCGCTAAAACGTGAAATCGAGGAGCTCCGGCTCGACAATGCACGCCTGCGCAAGCTGCTGGAACTGAGCGAGGCGGAAGCGAAGGCCGCGCACCCGGACCAGCCGGCGCTGGCCCCTGCGATCACGCCCATCGGGCCAGTCACCATGGATTCCAGCCCGGAAATGAAGGTGCGGCTCTACCAGGACCTGTTCCGGGCCCGCACCGACGTGTATGCGACCCGCTGGGAAAATGCGCGCGAGGGCCGCTCGGGGTGGGTGCCAGCCGTCGTCGGTGGTTGGCGGAAGGGAACGGTGCGGGACAACGCCAACTTCCTGCGCCTCACCCCCGCCACCGTTGCCGACCATTTGCGGGGCACCCAGCACATTGGCTTTTATCCGCTGCTGAAGAATGACACCTGCTGGTGGGTTGCGGCCGACTTCGACGGCGCTGCGGCCATGATGGATGCCCTTGCCTGTGTCAAGGCGGCCCGGTTTCGCGGGATTCCTGCGGCCCTGGAAATTTCGCAGTCGGGCCGCGGCGCGCATGTTTGGATCTTTTTCACTGACGCCATCCCCGGGGAGCGGGCCCGCCAGCTGGGCACCGGCCTTATCCATGAGGCGATGGGGCTGCGCGGCAGCATGAGCCTGTCCAGCTACGACAGGCTATTTCCTTCCCAGGACGTTCACTCCGGCAAGGGCATGGGTAACCAGATTGCCGCCCCGATGAACGGCAAGCGCCGCCTCCACGGGACCACCTTGTTCCTCGACACCACCACCCTGGAACCGTACCCGGACCAGTGGGCGTATCTCTCCAGCCTGGACCGGCTCACGCCTGCGGCAGTGTCCGCGCTGATCCGCAGGCTGCCGCCCGTCCGGCTCGGCCAGGAGGTCAGGCGGCTGGAGCTGCCGCAGTCATCAAAAATTGTGCCGCGGCCGGCGTTGATCGTCCGGGCCACGTTTGCAGCGCGGATCACGATCCACGCGGAGGAACTTGGCCCAGCCATGATCTCCGCCGTCAAGCATGCGGCGTCCATGCTGAACCCCGAGTACTACGAACGCCAGCGCCTGCGCCGTTCCACCTGGAACGTCCCCCGCATCCTGCACTTCTTCGATGAAACGCTTGAGGGCGACCTCATCCTGCCGCGGGGCCTGCTTCCGCTGTTGCGCCAACTGGTCGAGTCCGCCGGCAGCACGCTCCAAATCACGGACCAGCGCGTCTCCGGCACTACTGAGGAACTGGATTTTTCGGCAACGTTGCGCCCCGAACAGCTGCGGGCCGTGGAGGCCATGCTCGCCGTGGACCAGGGCATTCTCGTGGCACCGCCGGGCACAGGGAAAACTGTGATCGCCTGTGCAGCCATGGCCCGTCGGGGCGTTTCCACCCTGATCCTGGTCGACCGGAAGGCACTCGCAGACCAGTGGCGGACCCGGATTCGTGAGCTCATGGACATCAAGTGCGGCCAGATTGGCGGCGGGCGCGCCAAAACCACGGGCCGCGTCGATATCGCTCTCCTTCCCACCCTGGCAAGGCGGGAGAACGTGGCCCAGCTGGCTGCCGGCTATGGGTTCGTGATCGCGGACGAGTGCCACCATGTTCCAGCCGCCGCGTTCAGTCACGTCATGAACCAAATCCCGGCGCGATATTGGCTGGGGCTCACGGCCACGCCATACCGCCGGGACAAACTGGATGCGCTTATGTACCACCAGTTGGGCCAGGTGGAGCACACCATCACCCCGGTGGCGCCCCAACAGCTCCCTCGGCACGAACTGGAGATCCCTTCGCCCTCGCTGGAACTGAAGCTGCACCGGACTTCATACATTTACGACGGCGAAGCGGACCCTAGCGAGCCCGGCCAAATCGCGGTGATCTACAAGGACCTGATTGCCAATGGGCCCCGCTTTGAGCAAATTTTCGACGACGTGATGGCTGCCTATGCTTCCAACTCGCGCATTCTGCTCCTCACCACATGGAAGGCGCATCTTGAGGCGTTCCGAGTGCGGTTGGAGGAAGCCGGGATTCACCCTGTGGTCTTTTCCGGCGGGATGAAGGCGAAGGACCGGACGGCCGCCGTCGAACTCCTTGATGCCTCCCCGGACGATGAGCCGCTGCTGGTCTTGGGCACGGGTCAGTACATCGGCGAGGGTTTTGACTGTCCGAAGCTGGACACCTTGTTCCTGGCGGCGCCGATCTCCTTCAAGGGCCGGCTGGTGCAGTACGCCGGGCGGATCACGCGGCCGTACCCGGGGAAGCCGCGGGCGGTGGTGCACGATTACTGGGACCACCTCACACCGGTTTTGGCGTCATCCCTGGCCAAGCGGGCACCAGGCTACGTGTCGCTGGGATTCCCGGATCCGCGCGGGCTTTAGGCCACCAGATTCATAGCGCGGCCCTGCACGCCGCGTCCAGGAACTCCGCCAGCTGCCGGGGGTGTGACCACATGGGTGCGTGGCTGGAGTCGATCTCCTCAATCCGTGCGCCCATGCGCTCCGCCAGCTCGCGCTGCAGGGCCGGGGGCACGGCCTGGTCCGCCGTGGTGAGCAAATAAAACGAGGGCAGGTCCAGCCAGGCAGGCCGGCCCACGGGAACGCGGTCCAGGCCAATCCGCACCATCCGTTGCACGGCCGCCGCCGCGTGAACGCGTTCGGCGGGCGCATCAGCGGCCAGCACTTCGCCAAAGTAGGCGCGGTCAATGTACGTGTAGCCGCCGGCAACCACCACATGCTTCGGAATCAGGCTGCCGGGGTGTTTCCGGGAAAGCCCGCTCACGGTTTCCCCCTCCGCAGGCGCAAAGGCTGCCACATACGCCAGCGCCTTCACGCTGCCCTCGCCGCGGGCCGCCTCGCCAATCACGGCCCCGCCATACGACCACCCCGCCAGCAACACCGGGCCCACCACGGTGGCGAGGGTGCGGCGCACGGAGGCAACGTCGTCGTCCATGGACTCAAGCGAAAGCTGGGCCGCCACCGGCACATGGCCCAGGGCGCGCAATTCGGTGATGACCTCGTTCCAGGCGGACCCGTCGGACCACAGGCCATGCACCAGCACAATTGTTGCCATGTGAAACACCCTCCCGGAGGTTTTGCTCCCAAGGTACCAGCCTGCCTTGCATCCGCACGTCCGATATCCACAGGGAAGAACGACGGCGGCCTCCCGCGTCAGTGCCTGCAGGTACCGTGAAGGCATGCTGATTGAAAAACTGCATGTGGACGAGGTCGACATTGACACCGACCGGGTGGCCGAGATGGTGGCCGGGCAGTTCCCGCAGTGGGCGGGCCTGCCCGTGAAGCCCGTGTTTCCGGCCGGCACGGACAACGTCATGTTCAGGTTGGGCGGCCGTCTCGCCGTGCGCCTTCCCCGCACACCGGCTGCAGCCCTGTCGCTGGAGAAGGAACTGAAATATCCGCCGAAACTGCGGTTGTGGCTGCCGGCACCGATCCCCTACCCGCTGGAATCCGGCACCCCCACGCAGTGGTACCCGTTCAGGTGGTCCGTCTCCACCTGGCTGGAGGGCTGGAATCCGCGCACCGTCACCAGCGCGGACATGTTCACGCTGGACATGGCCGGCTTCATCCGCGCCCTGCACGCCATTGCGCCGCCGGAGGCCACGGAGGAGTTGAAGCACTACCGTGGCGGACCCGTGGCCGCACGCGAGCTTGAAACCCGGACGGCCATTTCCCGCTGCGGCGGGCACTTCGACACCGACATGCTCGCCCGCGCCTGGGACATTGCACTCGAAGCCCCGGAAGGCAACGTCCCGCACACCTGGATCCACTCGGACCTCCACCCGGGCAACCTGTTGACGCTCCGGGGCCGGCTCTCCGGGGTGCTGGACTGGGGCGGCCTCGCCGTAGGGGATCCGGCCGTGGACCTGATCGTGGCGTGGAACCTGCTCGGCGGGGAGGCGCGCCGGCGGTTCCGCGCGGAACTCAACGTGGAACGCGGCATGTGGGAACGCGGCCGTGCCTGGGCGCTGTCCATCGGGCTGGTGGCACTGCCGTACTACGAGTATTCCAACCCGGTGCTGGCCGAGGTTTCCAAGTTCCAAATCCGCCAGGTGCTTGAGGACATTGGGTAACCCTGCCGCACCGTCACCAGCACGGCAGCACGCGGGAATTGCCAAGCGCATACGGGAATACTGGCACCGGCTTCAGCGCTGCTAACTGATAGCTCGCAACCCCAAACTTTTATGGATCAGGACTCTTCATGCCCCGCCCCAACGCAACATTGCCCGACAGGCTGCCTGCGCGCGACCGCACCACCATCACCGTGCTGATTGTCTCCGCGTTTGTGGTGATCCTCAACGAGACCATCATGAACGTTGCCCTGCCGCGCCTCATGGAACAGTTCCACGTGTCCGCCTCCGCAATCCAGTGGCTGGCCACGGCGTTCATGCTGACCATGTCCGTGGTGATTCCGGCCACCGGCTACCTGTTGACTCGCTTCCCCATCCGCAGCGCGTTCATCCTGGCCATGGGCCTGTTCTCCACGGGAACACTGCTGGCCGGTCTTGCCCCGGGCTTTGAGGTGCTGGTGGTGGCCCGGGTGATCCAGGCCTCCGGCACGGCCATCATGATGCCGCTGCTCATGACCACCATTTTGGACCTGGTCCCGTCCAACCGCCGCGGCGCCATCATGGGCAACGTCTCGATCGTGATCGCCGTGGCCCCGGCCATCGGCCCCACCCTGTCCGGATTCATCCTGCACTCGCTGTCGTGGCGCTTCATGTTCCTTGCCGTGCTGCCCATTGCCCTACTGGCGCTGGTGCTGGGCGCGCGGCTGCTGCCCTCCGACGGCAAGCGGAGCACGTCCAGGCTGTCAGTGCCGTCGCTGCTCATTTCGATTCCGGCCTTCGGCGGCCTGGTCTATGGGCTCAGCGGCATTGGTTCGCCTGACGCGAAGACCCATGATTTTGCCCTGCTGGCACTGGGCGTTTCGCTGGTGGCGCTGGTGACCTTCGTGCTGCTCCAGCTGCGGCTGCAAAGGCACGACGGCGCCCTGCTGGACTTGCGCCCGTTCCTGCACCGCCAGTTCACCCTCGCCCTGGCCTTGATGGTAATGGCCATGGTGGCCATGTTCGGGGTCATCATTCTGCTGCCCATGTACCTGCAGAACGTGCGCGGCCTGGACGTTTTGTCCACGGGCCTGCTGATGCTGCCGGGCGGGCTGCTCATGGGCCTGCTGGCGCCCTGGGTGGGGAAGCTGTTCGACAAGTTTGGCGCCCGGCCGCTGCTGATTCCCGGAGGCGTGGTCCTGTCCGCCGTCCTGTTCGGCTACACGCAGCTCAATGCCACCACCCCGCTGGCCGCCGTCGTCGGGCTGCACATCCTGATGTCGATCGGGCTGGCCTTCATTTTCACCCCCGGTTTCACGGCGGGCCTGAACCCGCTGCCGCACTCGCTGCACTCGCACGGTTCGGCGGTGCTGGCCACCCTTCAGCAGCTGGGCGGCGCAGCCGGCACGGCCCTGTTGGTGGGGGTCATGACGGCGGGAACGCTGGCGGCAGCCACGGCCGGCAAGGATGCCCTTGCGGCACAGGCCAGCGGCTTCAGCGCCAGCTTCCTGGTGGCGGCGTTTGTGTCACTGGGCATCGTGGTCATCGCGATGTTCATGGGCAAGGCCGCCGCAGCGCAGGACACGGACCACGCGCCCGCGGAAGCACTGCAAATGCACTGACCGCGCATTTCCCCGGCATTCACCCCGCATTTCCCCGACGGACCGGCCCCGGGCCCCTTGCATGGGGTTCGGCAACGCCGTACGTTCACTGGTAGAAATAGAGCATGACCGGCCCCCAAAATCCAGCAGCCCCCAGGCGCAAACAGCAGTTGCCGCCCCGCCCGCAAGTGGCGGGCACGGTGGCGGCCCTGGTGGGCTGGGTTGTTGTCATTGTGCCCATCATTGCCATGGCGCTGATCATCTTTGCCGCAGTGACCAACCCAGGAAGCAGCATCGCCACGGTTGGCAAGATCGCCCTGATCGTGCTCGGCGCCGTGCTGCTTTTCTGCATGATCGCCTCCCCGCACCTGCTGGGCCAGGCCGTAATCCACCGCGAGCGGGCCTTGTGGAAGGCGGCCCTGTGGACCGGGGTGCCAACGGTGGGAGTGCTGCTGTACCTCGCGTTCCGGTGGCTGCTGAACAGCTGATCGTACTGCTTGTCCGACGACGGCAACACTGATAGACATGGCCCATGGCACACACGGGTCAGGCTTCCGCGGCAGCACCGGGGCAGCGCTCCGTGTGGTGGATGGTGGGCATCTTGGTGGGTGGCACTGTTTTCATGGCCCTTCCGGTGGGTGCACTTTTTGTGTTGGCATCGCTGTCTTTCTTTGTTGGTCCGGCCTGGAGCGGCGGCTCGGATCCGGGCGACTTGGCCTTTGCCCTGATGCTGCTGGGGCTGACCGTCCTGCTGTTTGCCTTCCCGCTCACCCTGGGCCTGGCAGTATGGCGGCAGCGCCGCAACTTGTGGATCTGGGCCGCAGTCACGGGGGCCCTGACCGTGTCCGCCGTGGTGCTGTTGGGGTGGCGGGCGTTGAACAGCTGAGCCACACCACAGCATCCGCATAGCTTCCCCTGCTACAAATGGATCATGAGCCGACGCCCACACCACATCCCCTCCCAGCGCCTGCCCCTGTCCGTCTCCACCGTCCAGGTCAAGGAGGCCGCCAAGGCGCCGCGCTCCATGTGGTGGGCGGCAGGCATTGCCATTGTCGGTTGGGCCCTGTTGGCGTACCCGGCCGTTTTGCTGGTGCTGATTTCGTGGATCTTGATGACAGGCAGCGGGATCGACGGCTCGACAGGCGGTTCCACGGCTGCCGGGGTGCTCGGCCTGGCGTTTGTGGTGTGCATGGCTGCGGCGCCTGTGCTGTTCGGGATGGCTGTGGCGAGGCGCGGCCGCGGCTTGTGGATCGGGGCCATCGCCACAGGCATCCTCTCCCTCGCCGCCGTGGTCTATGTGATCGTCGAATGGGTGGTTCCGCTGGGCTGAGGCGCTTGCCTGAAGTTCAGCTGCCTGGAGCACGACGGCGGCTGCCGGGCTTCGGTGGCCGGCCCGGTTCGAGTTCGGAATAATCCATTTGGTAGACTAACCGACCGCATGCTGGTACAAAGTTGCCATGGACCCCTTACCTGCCAAGGCGCCCCTGCTGAAGAAATCCGCCACTGGACCGATGTCCCCATGGTGGGGCGTGGGCATTACCCTGGTCGGCTGGCTGATCTTGGCGATCCCGGCATTCTTCTTGCTGTTTGCGACGGCGACAATGTTCTCCGGCTGCTTCCTGGAATGCACCGCACCGGACCCCGCAGGAGGAACAGCGGGCGTGGTCTTCCTGGCCGCCATGGTTGCCGGTCCCCCGCTGCTCGGCACCGCCGTGGTGACTCGCAGGCGCCTGTGGTGGATCGCGCTGGGTGCATGCGTTTTAGTTGTGGTTGCGGTGTTCATTGTGGTGGCATCGCTGTAGCCCCGGCGGAATGATTGCAACGCCTGCCGCAGAGGCGTGGCAGGCCGCCCTCTCGGGAACGACCCGCCACGAAATCATCTTCCCGACAGCCGTCCAGGCGCTATTTGACGGCGCCCTTGAAGATGGCGGCTTTGTCGGTAAAGGGGTTGGGACCCATGACCTCCACGCGGACCACCCCGGCATCCGCGGCCGTGATGCCGGCCGCGAACTTAACTGTCTGGGTTTCGCCGGGCAGAATGGTGCTGAGCGTGTCAACGCCGAGCTTGGCCTCCGAATCAATCACAGACTCTGCCTTGGCGTTTTTGGCGCCGACGGTGACCTTGGGCATGGACATGAGCCCGGCGTTCAATTCTTCCTTGCCACCGTTCACCACGGTCAGCTCGAAGACAGCCGCCTTGCCGTCAACAGCGCCGTAGGCATACTGGCTCACCGGCTTGAAGCCGTCCGACTTCACCGTGACCTTGACCCCACGGTCGTAGGTGACCGTCCCGCCCAGGGCGGCCGAACGGTCGGCCGTCTTTGCGGCCTGGGTCGCGGCGGGCTTGTCAGCCGCAGCCTTGTCCACCGTGGGAGCGGGAGTGGAACAACCGGCCAGCAAAAGCGCCACGAGCGGTACTGCAAAGAACAACTTTTTCATGATTTCCCCTATGAGTCATGATCAAGCTGCCGCGGCTTGGTGTGTGCCGTCGGCGTGCGAATCCAGTACGAATTCGCATATTCACAATGTAGGTAGGGGGTCTGACAAAGTAGTTTTCAGGAGCAAGTTGACGGCCGGACCGCTGGCACGGAGGTCACCGCGTCATGGGGCAACGCCCGAGCAGTCCTTGTCTGAAACTTTGGCGCTAACGGAAATATCCATGGGGCCCTTCTCGAACATGTTCAGCCGGCCTCCGTGGCCGTCCGTGGAGCTGATCCCTGTGTAGCCACCTTTGAGCGAGTCCGTATGGGTGATGGGAGCAAAGCCGCCTTTTTTCAGGACCGGGTAGATGGTCTTCATGACGGCATCCCAGTTGCCGGCGAGTGCGTACAAGGAGTCTTGAGAGCGCAAGGTGCCGATCCAGAGAACGCAAGTGCCGGACGAGTCCGTGACCATACTGGTGTCCCCGTACCGGACCGGAAGCCACGGCTGCCCGGGGTAGTCCCGCGCAAAGGCACCTGCCAGATCGGTGGAGAGTTGCTCGAGCCGCGGCCTGGCGTCGGCTGCAGTGGGCAACGACGGGCCTGAGCAGGAACTTACCACCAGCGACGTACAAAGTAGCAGCGGGACAAGGGCACGTCGTTCCAGTCTGTTCAGCATATTTTCACCCTATGGGGCCGTCATCAAGAATGGGATGGGCCGTTCTCCCCATGGGCCGCCCGATGCTGCGTTTCATTGGCCCTCAACCAATGCAGGGGCGGCGGCTTTTGTTGTTGTTAGCCCTGTTGGTGGGGCTGGGTTTTGTAGG
>NZ_JAJLOZ010000067.1:0-24384 GCF_025548615.1 Arthrobacter sp. A2-55
CAGGGGGTTCCAGCCGGTGCCGACTCCGACAGGAGCTCCAAACGTCGCGTTGCCGGGTACGGCGTAGTACATCAGCGCTCCACCGGAGGTGCGGGCCATGAGGCCGACATCAGCCGGGGAGCGGTACCCTGAAGAGACCGTTATGCTGGTCATGGCATTCCAGCCCGAGCCAACCTGCGGCCGGGACTCGTTAATGAACTGCCCGGAACCGTTGGAACGGTAGAGGGTAAGGGCTCCTGTGGGATTTTGCGCCAGGATGTCCTGGTTCCCGTCCCCATCGAAGTCGATCATTGTCAGATTGAGGCTTCCCCAGCCGTTGCCTATCACGGTGCCTGCCTGCAGCGTGCCCCCGGAGGTATTGGTCCACAAGGTCAGGGCCCCGTCAGGCCCGCGGCTAAGGATCTGGGGGTAGGTGCTAGCAGTGAGCCAGAAACCAATGGTCAGCTGATTGTTTTGCCAACCTGAGGCGATGAGCTGAGGGGGGGCGAATCCGCCGCCAGGCAGGCCGCTGTATACCGTGACGCTCCCGGTATTCCACTGGGCGACAATATCCAGGATGCCGTCAGCATTCCAGTCGATGACATTGATTGAGCGCAGCCCGGACCATCCAACGCCGATCTTTCGGGGCGTTCCCAGAGTGCCATCCCCGGGGGCCGGATAGTCCCAAAGCGTTCCGGCGGAGTCCGCCGCCACTACGTCGGCGGACGACGGTATTGTCGGGACGGGTTGCGGCGCGTCCGCAGTGGAGGCGAACACCCTGAGTCGGTCGATGGTGCCGTTCCAAGCATTGGAATCACCGGCGAAAGGGCCCGATGAGCTGTACTGCCACACGCTGTACGCAGACCAGCTCTTGGGCAGCGGTCCAACCACCGTCGAGTAGGCCGCAATATGCAAGGCCTGGTTTGAAAAGGCGCTCGAATTCCCGGTGCACTGTGACCACCAGTCGGTGGTGGTGTAAATCATGGGCAGCCGTCCGGTGCGGAGCTGTACCCGGTTGGAGAAGTCCCGAATCCAAGTGACCATGGCACTGGCGCTCATGTTGTAGCAGGTATTTCCGAGGTTCGAGTAGGGATTGTATTCGATGTCCAGGAGTGGCGGCATGGTCTTGCCGTCGGGGCTCCATCCGCCGCCGTTGTTGACGAAGAAATCGGCCTGCGAGACGGCCGAAGACTGGCTGGGCAAAGCAAAATGATAGGCGCCGCGGATGAGGCCGGCCCCCGCCGCGCCCGTGTACTGGCTGCTGAAGGCGCTGCTGGTGAAGCTGGTTCCTTCCGTGGCTTTTACGTATGCGAACCGCGCGCCCATGGTGTACTGTGCCGCCCAGTTGACTGAAGCCTGCCAACCGCTGACATCCAGGCCTTGGATGCCGGGAGCCCTGAACTGCGCTGTCATGGACTGCATTTGTTGGTTGGGCTGAAGCGATTTTGCCAGGGGGGCCATGGATTGCGTGCTCTGCTTCATGGCCCGTAGCTTTTCCCCCTGCCCCATGAAGGCGCCATTCTGTCGAATGAGGTCATCAAGCGATTGGCTGGCAGCGCTTGACGATGGCATGGCGGCAGTTGTTGGCGACTCCACGGGAGGTGGGACTGGAACCGGAGTGCTCGAGATCATGTTCGACGGCACAGTCGACGGTGACGGAGTTGGAGTGGGTGCCGGTGTAGGGGCAGCCATCGATGGGGATGGGGTGGGCGTTGCGGCCCCGGCAGGGGGCATGGCCATAGAGAGCGCCAGGACCGAGGCGATCAGGCCCCCGCTCGCAACTTTGGCGAACTTGAGCGGTAGGCGCCCGGTGGACCCGTCAAAAAACTTGGACCAAGTCGTAATCATGGGGAGAGCTCCGCGGCGATGTGTAGAGGTTGTCGAGTAAAGGGACATGCACCCGTGCGGGACAAATGATTGCCCGTCAACGGCCCCCAAACCACTCGCAAGCTTACTCGTGGGATGCTGAAGTGGCCAGTGTTGCCTTTGTTACTGGAGTTGAAACCACTGCGGTGCAATGCCTTTAGTGCCATTCGATGACAAATCGACCTTCAAACACGAGGGGGCCGTTCAGCAGTTGTGGCCGCCGCTCCCATGCTGGTCAGTCATCAGCGTTAAACCCCTGTTGGGTGCCCGCCCCGCAACTCAAGCCGACAGTTTGGCGTAAATATCCTCCAGTTTGGCTTCCAATACGTCGGCGCCGTGGTGCTCCAGCGCCCAGGTCCGTCCTTGTTCGCCCAATGCCGCCGCGGCGGCCGGGTCAGCGAGGATTTGCAGGACCAGTTCAAGTGCCGGCGCCGTGTTGGTATTGAAAAGGGGTGCCGGCCCCCCATATTCGGCATCAAGGGTAAACCGTGCCACCAGCGGCCTTGCCTGTGCCATGGCCTCCAGGTCACTTAGCCCCAATGCCCCCACAGCAAGCTGCCCGATGACGACGTCGGCCGAAGCCAGTTGCGCCCGGAATTCGTCGGGGGACATGTGGGGCAGCATCCGCATTCCGAGGCTGCGTGCCCGCTGCGCATACGTGCCCCAGTCCAGGGCGACAAGCTCAAGCGCCGGGTGATCCCGGCGCAGGTCCGAGGCCAGTTCGAGCAGTTGCACGGCACCCTTGGAGTCGTCCCAACGGCTGGCAAAGAATATTCGCGTACCAATTCTTGGCTCCGGGAGCGGCAACCGGACTCCGGCAGCTGGAGGCAGGGGTGCTGGAAACCATTGGGCGTCAGCCCGAATGGCCTTGACCGCATCGGCCATGTCTGGTGTCGAATACAGAACGACAGCGGCGCGCTTGATGGAGGTTCGCACCACCGGGCCCAGGATCCTTGAATGGAGGTCTGAGCGGACATCCGTGCCGTGGAGGTGCAGAACCACGTTGCGCCGCCCCCAACCGTAGTAGCCCGAAACACCGTAGTTGATGTGGAGGATGGCGGGGCGGGGCCGGATCGAGCGAACGGCAATCAAGTCACGCAAACGGCGCAACATGACAGCGGCCGGGTTGGCGCCACGGCCGGCTGGAACGTCCCGCAGGACCCAAGTCAGGCCCTTGGCGCCAGCGACTTCGATGACGTTGCGGGACGTCCCGGCAATATCGCCCAGGTGCAGCGCCGCCAGAGGGGCGTCGTCTTGGCTCACTTAGTTCCCAATCTTCAGGGATCGGAGTTGCAGATCCAGATACGGGACCAGCGCCCGTGAATATTCGGCACTGATGTGTGAGTAGTCGCGGTAGACAATCACCGAACCCACTACGGGGTAGCACCACTTGGAGTCACAGAACTCCTTGCGGAGCTGCACCCTGATAACGCCATCCTTGGCGGCTTGCTCAGCCGCCTTGGTGATGTTCATGTTGGCAGGCAACGCTTGGGCAACAGGGAAGGCACATTTCATGTCAGCGCCAGGGTTCTTCGCAAGGCAGGTCGGAATGTACTGCCCGTTGGTCCGCGGGACATCGTCGAAGACAACCACCTTCTTGCCGGCGGCCTGCCAGCCAGCCCACATCTGGGTGAAGCCATCAACTGCGGGGTTCTTCAGGGGGTCTCCGTCGGCAGACTTGAATTGATAGGCAGAAGAGTAGGACGCCGTGAACACCGCTGAGATGGAATGGTCGGCTTTCAGGGCGTCGTTCAATCGAATGACCCAGGTATGGCAGTCGTTTTGATTCTCGGAGGTCTTCTCATTGGGGAGAATTCTCAGGGCCGTTGAAACGGGGCAGGAGGCCTTGGAGTACGTCACAACACTCCAGCTGTGCTTCTTGGCCAAGGCATCCATTGCGGGATACCAGGCCGTTGCGTGTGAATCTCCGACCATGGCTACCGTGGCCTTCGCTGCTGATGCCGGGACGCCGAGATTGCAGCTCACCAGGTCCGAGCCAGGAAAGTTTGCCTGGCATCCTGGATACAGGGGCTGGGTGTTTTCGTTGGAAACCATCACTGCGGTCGGGTTTGGGGCGGCTGTGCCCAGGACGGACCCACAAGAATTGGCGGAATCAAGGGCGCCGGGGCCGTAGCAGCTGGAATGTGTGAGGGCAGGATCAGCCTGGGCAGGGGCATTGGCGAGCGCTGTCAGCCCGAAGCACATGCCGGTGACCACGATCATCCCGACGGCGGCGAAGGAGTAGGTCCGTACGGAACCCCTCAACCAAGGGCCCTTCCGGAAGGGATCCTCAATCAACAGCTTCGTCAGCCACGACAACAGGATCGACAGCCCAAGGATGCCAAGCTTCAACGCCCAGTTGAGATTGGTCTGCAGGGCGTAAGGGACAACGATGATCAGTGGCCAATGCCAGAGGTACACGGCGTATGAAATGTCACCGACGAAGGTTGCCGGTTTGCGGGACAGGAGCCAGGCCGGGCTCGCCGTGGATGTGGTTCCGCTGCAGCACAGGAGCGCCGCGGTGCCGGCAACTGGCAACAGGGCTGTATAGCCGGGAAACGGGGTTTCGCTGCTGTACAGCAGCGCCGAGACGACAAGGCCACCCAGCCCCGTCCAGGCGACGGCCGTTGCCAAAGGGCCGGAAAACTGTCGGTCCAGGAATACCAAGGCAACGAGCGCCCCGACGGCGAATTCCCAAACCCTGGTGGGGGTGACGAAATACGCCGCTGCAGGATTCAAATTGGTCTCGTAGATTGAATATGCCAGCGATGCTGCGCCAATGGCCGTCAGCCCTGCAATCAGTGTGGCCCGTGGAGAGTGGGGCAGCGTCGGCACGCGCCGGGCAAGACGGTGAACAATCCATAGCAGGGCAATCATGATGAGAGGCCAGGAGATGTAAAACTGCTCTTCGATTGACAGGGACCAGTAGTGTTGTGCCACCGTGGCATCTGCGTTGAGGGCGGAGTAGTCCACCGAATCGGCGGCGAGGACCCAGTTTTGCACGTAAAGCGCACTGGATCCCACCTGCCGGGCTGTCGATTCCCACAACGTGGCAGGGACCCACAGGTAGACAGCGGCCAAGGACAGCAGCAAGACAACGAACGCTGCGGGCAGCAGCCTGCGGATGCGGCGACCCCAAAATTTGACCAGCGAAAGCCCTGAATTGGCCATAAGTTCCCGATACATGTGACCGGTAATCAGGAAACCAGAGATGACGAAGAAAACGTCCACACCGACAAACCCGCCCGTGATGCGTTTGGGCCACAAGTGATACAGCACCACAGCCATGACTGCGACAGTTCGGAGCCCCTGGACATCCGGGCGGAAGCTGGTGGCAACGCTGGCCCGTCGGGGGCTGGACACACGGGCAGCCTGATCGGCTGCGGGGGGATTATTGGACGACACAACTTTAAAGTCTACCGGTTGGGCCCGATAGGCTGGGTCACATGAAAGTTTTGGTGACCGGCGGCGCCGGCTATATTGGTTCGCACACTGTCCTCTGCCTGCTGGAAGCCGGGCACAGCGTCGTCGTGCTCGACAATCTGGTCAACTCCTCGGCGGAGTCGCTGCGCCGGGTGGAGGAGCTGACGGGCAGGCACCCGGAATTTGTTGAACTGGACCTGCTCGATGCAAGTGGGGTGGATGCACTTTTTGCTGGTGGGGGATTCGATTCCGTCATCCACTTTGCCGGGCTCAAGGCAGTCGGGGAGTCGGTGGCCCAGCCGCTTAGGTACTACCAAAACAACATTGCAGGCACGCTGAACCTGCTGGCCTCCATGGACAAGCACGGCGTGCGTACCATCGTCTTCAGCTCCTCAGCCACGGTCTACGGGGCCAGCGAGGAAGTGCCCCTCATTGAGAAGATGCCGCTGGACGCCACCAACCCCTATGGGCGCACCAAGGAACAGATCGAGGACATCCTCACGGACCTTGGGGCAGCGGACCCGACCTGGCGTGTGGCCCTGTTGCGGTACTTCAATCCTGTGGGTGCCCACGAGTCCGGCCGCATTGGCGAGGACCCCAGCGGAATCCCCAACAACCTGCTGCCCTTTGTGGCCCAGGTCGCCGTGGGGCGCCGCGAGAAGGTCATGGTGTTCGGCAACGACTACCCGACGCCGGACGGCACCGGCGTGCGCGACTACATCCATGTGATGGACTTGGCCGCCGGCCACCTCGCAGCATTGGATTACCTGCCAATGCATCAGGGCGTGTTCCGCTGGAACCTGGGCACTGGCAACGGGTCCTCTGTCTTGGAAGTCATTCAGGCGTTTGGCGAGGCCGCCGGCAAGCCGATTCCCTTTGAATTCGCGCCCCGCCGGCCGGGCGACGCGGCGGTCAGCTACGCCGACCCTTCAGCCGCCCTGGCGGACCTGGGCTGGTCGGCCCACCGGAACCTGGCGCAAATGTGCCAGGACCACTGGCGCTGGCAGCGAGAAAACCCGCAGGGGTACGGCGCCTAGATCGCGGGGCGGGCTGACGGGACCTCCCGGCGGCGGGCCTGCCACCTCAGGGACGGCGTTCGACTGAAGGAGAAGGCCGTCCCTAGCAGCCGACCACCTTGTACAGCTTCGCGCCGCCTTGGTGGTCCACCAGTTTCAGGGTGGATGAATCCTTGATGTTGACGAAAGAGGGGTACATGCGGGCTTGCGGAAACTGAAGCATGTAGAAAGAGCCGAAGTCGAGAACATATTGGATGTTCGCCTGCTTGGCGGCCTTGCACGTGGCGGAGTCCGGGGCGGCCGTGGCCAAATCCTTGGCAACCAGGGAAACTGACGCGGAGGGATTTGGGGTCAGGTGGTATTGCGTCACCTTCCGGCCTGAAACGGCATAGGCCAGCGACCCGCCATTGAAAGGGTCGACCCCAATCACGGCATCCGCCGGGACGTCCTTGTCGAGGCGCTGCATCAACGTGTATTCGTCCGTGGATACCACCCAGCCCGGAGTCCACGACCAGGAAGCCTTGATCTTGGCGTTGACGTCGTCCAATCCCTTGCGGTTTGCCTGCATCGAGAGGGGCGTGAGGACCGACAAAGCCACTATCAGGGCCAGCACGCCACCGGCCGTCCGGAGCATGGCCCCCGGACGCAGCAGCGTTTCCTGAATACGGGGGGAAGCCTTGGCTGCCAGCCGGCGGACGGCGGCAATGGCGGCGGATGCCACCCCATCCACGCCCACGCAGGCAAGGACAATGGTAAAGAGCGGGACGAGGCCTGCGAGTCGGTAAGGGTCCTGGTACCAGCTTCCGATCAAGAACTGGCGGACCGGTCCGGTTGGCATATAAGCCGCGACGACGTACAGCCCGCCCGCCGTCGCCATGGCGCCTATCATCCACCAACCGCGACGTTTGACGAGGATGACCGCCAGCCCTGCCGCAGCCAAGAGAGATGCCAGCCAGGTAAACCTTCCGCCCAGCAGCCCGCCGGTGAAAACGTCCCTGACTGCGGCCAGCAAAGACCTGGAAGGTTTCCACGTGTCAAAGCCCAGGACCAGCGCATTCCAAATGACAAGCAGGACAACCATGGCCGCCAGGCCCCACAGCACAGTGAAGAGTGCATGTTTGGCTCCCTTGTGCGCCCGGATGCCGGTCACTAACATGCGCAGCCAGCTGCCTACAATGATGGGGACGGAGAATGCCAGCAGCGCGCTGAAGCCGTTGGGTTGGGTGAGCAAGAGGGCGGCAACGCCCACCAATAACGTCATTGACAGCGTGAATATGTCGGCCACCGGCTCCCGCAGCCGCCCAAACATGCCTGCCACCACCAACAAGGCCAGCGGCAGGATGCTGTAGGAAAGCGTGTTGGGAAACAACGGGCCCCACTGGAGCAGTTGATAGGGGAAGATCCAGAATCCGGCGGACAAGACCCCTGCCGCGACAGTGGGCAGGACACGCGGCCCGAGAATGCCTCGCACGAGGCAGATGCAGGCAAACGGCCACAGCAGCGCGGCGACGGCCACCGTCAGGGCGTTTTCTGCCACGAACACGTTTACTGAGGTCAGTTGTGCCACCAGCGCGGCATACGAGTGCCAAACCGACGGGTAGATGGACATTCCGTGGCCACCGGACACCATGTTTCCCAAATTGAGAGTTGACGCGTTGCCCGTCTCTAGAATGTACTTGATGGCGTTCAGGTGAAAAATATTGTCAAAGACCTGTCCGAAGGAGTCCGGGCCGCCCATCGCAGGCAGCAAGCGGCCAGTGACCAGCTTGGCAGCGATCGCAAGCGGGGTGACGACGGCAATCCAGCTCAGCAATGCTGGACCGGCGGACTGCTCGACAGGCCGCAGCCGGCGCCCTGCAAGCCTCCGCAGCCCCCACCCCGCCACCGCGCAGGCAACGGTGAACCCGGCCAGCAGCCACAGTGACCAAGGGATGTGCACCAAGCCGCCGATAATGCCCGCAACGCCCACCAGGCCGCACGACGCAATGGGGGCCAGCGCGGCGCTGCCGAATCCCCGTGCGCCCAACCCACGCACCAAGAGGTATCCGGGTACGAACAGTAGGATTGCGGCTGTGCATATTGCCGGTACCGCTTGCCACCAAGTCATGCCACTGTCCGCCGATCGTTAGAAGTCCGCCCCGAGTCTAACAATCGAACGTGGTTGCCAAGTCCCATCAGCCGGTTGGCGTTGCTAGTTGACGCCCAGCCGGCCCATCAGCCAGTCCATGTTGTGATAGACCCCGTACCGCCACGCTGGCCAGGCGTGGCCGCCCGGGGCGTCCTCAAGACGGACGTTCATGCCCGCGTGTTCCATGGCCCGGAACACATGGACCCCTTGGGGCCGGTAAAAACTGTCGTTGGCACCCACCGTCACGACCCCCGCGGAACCCTTGTAGCGTCGCGTCTTGAGCACGTCGAGTGCGTTTTGCTTGGCAAAGGCGGCGGCATTGCCTGCGAAGTACTTTTGAAGCAGGACTGTGTGTCCTTGGTCAATTGTTGGCTGGGATTCGCCTGAACTGTCAATAAACGTTGGATAAATCTCGGGATGGTTGACGGCAAGTGTCATGGCACAGGTGCCTCCGTACGAAAATCCACCAATCGCCCATTGCCGGGGGGAAGTCGTGCCCGCCCCGAACGTTTTCTTGACCCAGTTCGGCACGTCCTGAGTGAGGTAGGTGGCTGCCTGGCCTGCTCGACTGTTCAGACAAGCAGGTGGGTAGTTTTGCCACTTGGCCCCCGCGTCGGGCATTACTACTACCGGTGCGAGTCCATGGTGCGCCCCGGCGTATTGGTCCATGAACTTGTTGATTTGCCCGCCGCGCAACCAGTCGGTTGTGCCGCCAGGTACACCGTGGATCAACACCAGCACGGGCAGGTTGGCCCGAGGCGTCGCCAGGTAGGCTGGTGGCAGGTAGACAAAGGCATCAGAGGAGATTTCGTGTGAGATAGGGCCCGGGATATGCACGATGAGGACGTCCCCATGAGACGGCATGTTGGCGGGCGGCGACCAGTTCGCCTCGGTGGTCGGTTTTGGTGGTATTGGTAGTTCCGCGGCGCCCTTGTCAGCTTCGAATTGGGCCAGGCTCTTGATGGCTGTCCCGGTGTCACCAAAGAGTGATCCAACCGTGGGGTAATACTCGAAGTTCTGGTTCACCAAGCCGGCTGCTGAAATAACCACGACGGCGGCGATCGGCAAAACCAGCAGGCGTGCCCAGAGGCGCCGGAGGGCCACGATTTTCGGGACGGCCAGCAGCACGCCGAACAGCGCCAGTCCGGCATATATGTACAGGCGGCGGGGCAGCGGCTCGCCCCACAGGTTCCACACTTTCTCTGCCATATACCAGAAAGTGCCCATCGTCAGGACGGAGAGCACAAAGGCCACAGGCACCCAGCGCGTCAGGTGGCGGCGGCTGCCCCAGGCCAACCACAGCAGTGCCAACAGTCCGGCGGTGACCAGGATGGCAGGAATGGCACCATTGACGATGGGCACCTGGTTGAGAAGATTCACTCCACCAGAATAATGGCGGTTCCATGAAGGTTCGCTGGGAAAATATTGTGAAAAGGGGTTTCGAAGCAGCGGCCGGTTGTCCACAGATCACCACGACCCTCTGGCGTCCCGGCTTTGCCTTGGCTATGCTCCTAGGACCAAGGGGAAGAACCGGACCGCGGGGGCGGAGAGGTTGATGGATGCACTGACACTCGTTGAAGACGAGGTTCGCGAGCTCATACGCCGCAAGGGGCTTGACCCATTGCAGCAGGGCAGCGAGGTTCGGCGCCTTGTCGAGGCCGCAGTCAACGATTACGACGAGCGTTCACTTGTAGGGGCAGTACCTCCCCTTTCCCATGCGGCGGACGCCAAGCAGCACATCTATGACGCCGTGGCCGGCTTTGGCGCCCTGCAGCCCTTCCTGGACGATCCGTCCGTCGAGGAAATTTGGCTCAACGCCCCCGACCAGGTGTTCGTGGCCCGCAACGGCGAATCCGAACTGACGCCACTCATCTTCACCCAGCAGCAGGTCAGGGACCTCGTCGAGCGAATGCTAAAGAGCTCTGGCCGCCGGCTGGACCTCAGCAGCCCCTTCGTGGACGCCGCCCTCCCGGACGGCTCCCGCCTGCACGTAGTCATCCCTGACATCACCAAGGCCCATTGGGCCGTAAACATCCGCAAGTTCACTGCCCGCGCCAGCCGCCTGGAACACCTCGTCGAACTCGGCTCCCTCACGCCCCAGGCAGCCCGCTTTCTGGGCGCCGCCGTCAGCAGCGGGCTGAACATCCTGGTATCCGGGGCAACCCAGGCAGGCAAGACCACCATGCTCAACTGTCTGGCCGCCGGCATTGGCTCCCGGGAACGCGTGGTAACGGTGGAGGAAATCTTTGAACTTGCACTGCCCCTGCGCGACGTGGTGGGTCTGCAGTGCCGCCAGCCCAACCTGGAGGGGGCCGGTGAGATTCCATTGCGGCGCTTGGTCAAGGAAGCCCTGCGCATGCGCCCGGACCGCCTCATTGTCGGTGAGGTGCGCGAGGCCGAAAGCCTGGACATGCTGATCGCCCTCAACAGTGGCTTGCCGGGAATGGCGAGTGTCCACGCCAACTCCGCCCACGACGCCGTCGTGAAGATTTGCACGCTGCCCCTCCTTGCGGGGGAAAACATCACCGCAGCCTTCGTGCTTCCCACCGTGGCGGCGTGCATCGATCTGGTGGTGCACTGCGTCAGGGCCCCCAACGGGAAACGGCGTGTGGGCCAAATCCTTTCCCTGGGCCGCCGTGTGGAAAACGGCGTCATCGAATCGGGGCTGGTGTTTGACACGGTTGACGGCCTCCTCACGGCCCAGGCCTCGGCCATGCCGTCGCCGGAAAAATTCGTGGCAGCAGGCTACAACGTGGCCACGTTGGTGGGGGAGGCCTGATGTCCGCGCTCGCCGGCTTGCTGGGAGGTCTGGGACTGTACCTGGTCTGGACCGCCTGCTGGAGCACTCCTGAGCGGGCACCGGCACCGGCCAGGCGCGGCCGGCTGGGCGACCTCCTCCAACAGGCCGGCGTGGCCCAGGTGACGCCGGCATCCCTGACTGCCAGCACGGCAGGCCTGGCGGTTTTCACCACCCTGGCTTTCCTTCTCCTGACGGGCGCCGCCCCCATTGCGCTGTGCTTTGGCCTTTTCAGCGGCTACCTCCCCTTTGCCCTCCTGCAATGGCGGGCCCGACGCCGGTCCTCAACACTGCGCGAGCTCTGGCCGGACGTGGTGGACCACCTTCGCTCAGCAATCCGGGCCGGGCTCTCCCTCCCGGAAGCCCTCATTCAGCTGGGCGCCAAGGGGCCGGAGGAGCTGCGGGGGGAGTTTGCCGGGTTTGGCGCCGACTACCGCGCCAGTGGCCACTTTGAGGCCGCCCTGCAAAGACTCAAGGACCGGCTGGCCGACCCTGTCGCCGACCGCATCATCGAAGCCCTGAGGTTGACGCGGGATGTGGGCGGGTCCGATCTTGGGCGCCTGCTCGGGACCCTCTCGGAATTTCTGCGCGACCACGCCAGGACCCGCAGCGAACTGGAAGCCCGGCAGTCGTGGACCGTCAACGCGGCCAGGCTGGCCGTTGCCGCGCCCTGGTTTGTGCTCATGCTGATGTCCACCCGTCCCGAAGCCGTAACGGCTTACAACTCGCCCTTGGGCTGGGCCGTGTTGGGTGGCGGACTGCTGGTCTCCGTAGTCTGCTACCGGCTCATGCTGCGGATTGGCGCTCTGCCCAGGGAAGAACGGGTGCTCCGGTGAACGGCCACCTCGCGGCCGTGGTGGCCACCGGCCTGGGCCTGGGGTTCGGCCTGTGGACGGTCTTTGCCAGGATTCCCGCCATGCGCAGGCGCACCTTCGCCGACCGCGTGGAACCGCAGCTTCGCAGCCTGGAGAGTCGCTCAAAGCTCCTGGCGGAGGACGAAACCAGCGCCCTCTTTGGCCCTCTGGAACGGCTGTTCCGCCTACTTTTGGCCGATGTCGTGGGGAGGCTGGGCCGCTTCAACATCAGCGTCAAGGGCCTCCGCGCCCGGCTTGCCCAGGCCGGCCGCAACGAATCCGCGCTCGAGTTTCGCGCCGTCCAGTTCCTCTGGGCCGGCACCGGCATGGTGGCCGGGCTGGTGCTGTCGCTGGTCCTGGCCTGGTCCGGGCGCGCCAACGCCATGGCGGGATTTGCCCTGACGGTTGGCTTCATGCTGGCCGGCTACCTCAGCTACGACCACCTCCTCGGCATCCGCATCAAACGCCGGCAGGCCAGAATCCTGGCCGAGTTCCCGGCCATGGCCGAGCTCATGGCCCTGGCAGTGGGGGCGGGGGAGAGCGCCGGCAGTGCCCTGGACAGGGTTGCCAGGCAGTCCCGCGGCGTACTGTCCGCAGAATTTGCCAAGGTCTTGGCACAAACCCGCACCGGAGTGCCGCTGGTGGTGGCGCTCGGCGAATTTTCGGACCGGCTCAATGTGCCCGCCCTGACGCGCTTCGTGGACGGCATCAGTGTGGCCGTAAACCGTGGGACGCCGCTGGCTGACGTATTGCGCGCCCAGGCCCAGGACGTCCGTGACGTGGCCAAGCGGGAGCTCATGGAAGCGGCGGGACGCAAGGAAATTGCCATGATGATTCCGCTGGTCTTCGGGGTCCTCCCGCTGACAGTGGTCTTCGCCGTCTTCCCGGGCCTGGCCCTGCTGCAGATTGGCCTGTAATGGGACCCAACTGCCGAACACCGACAAACCACCCGTACCACCACCAAGAGGGGAAACACCATGGGGAAGCACAACGTGGCAGCGACGCTTGCACTGAAGCAACTGATCGCCGCCAGACAACTACTGGGGCTGTGGCAATCCCGGCTGGCCCGGCTGCTGAAGATGACACCACTGAGGCACCTGAGGCTCCGCCCGGCCACCGGCGCCGCCCGCGGGGACGTACCCGGCTGGGTGCTGATCACGCTCATGTCTGCCGTCCTGGTCGCGGGGCTGCTGGCGCTGGCCGGTCCCGCACTGGAAAAGCTGTTCAACGAGGCCATGAGCCAGGTCCAGCCCTAGCCCGTGCCTCGGAGGCCGGTGCGGCGGTGGTCGACTTCGTGCTGGTGTCCACCCTGGTCACCGTCATGTTCCTGGCCCTGGTCCAACTGGCCGTGGTGCTGCACGTGCGGAACACAGTGGCGGACGCCGCGTCGTCGGCAGCCCGCTATGGAGCTCTCGCGGACAGGACGCCCCAGGACGCCCAGGAACGGGCGGAGCTATTGCTTTCCACCTCGCTGGGGGACGGCTATGCCCAAAATGTCACCGCCGGCGTCTCCACGTCCGGCGGCGTCTCCATCCTGACAGTCTCAGTCACGGCACCGCTGCCGCTGATTGGGCTGTTTGGGCCGCGGGGACAGCTTGGAATGAGCGGGCATGCACTGGTTCCAGGGTAGTGGCCGGCCGCCCGGCTGTGCGGGGGGAAGGCCACCGCATGATGCAGAAGCCAACGGTGGGGACGGGAGTGCCGAACAAGGCAGTGCCATTGTGGAATTTGTCTTCCTGGCAGTTCTCCTGATGGTGCCCGTGGCCTACCTCATCCTTACCGTGGGCCAGTTGCAGGGTGGCGCCTACGCCGTGGTGGGGGCTGCGGACCAGGCGGCCAAGGTATACGTGCTGCAAGCCGATGAAGCGTCAGCGCGCACGGCTGCCGAGCAAGCCGTTGCCATGGCCGTCACCGACATGGGCTATGACCCCGCCAATGCGGCGCTCACGGTGACGTGCGACGGCGGCTGCCTCGCGCCCGGAACCATGGTCCGGACCCGCGTGACCTTGAGGGTTGCGCTGCCCCTTGTCTCGGCCGTGCCCGGCGTCAACCTGACAGCGGCAACAGTTGAGTCCGCGGCCTCGCAGAAAGTGGGTCGGTTCAAATGAGCGGCGCACGCCAAAAGACGCAGGAAGACGGCCACATCATGGTCTTGCTGATCGGCTATGTCCTCCTGTCCCTGCTCCTGATGACGGTGGTGGCTGCCGGGTCCAGCCTCTACCTCGGCCATAAGAAACTGCTCTCCAGCGCCGACGGCGCAGCGCTCGCAGCCGCCGACACCTTTGTCCTCAACGCCGGCAGCCACGGCCCGGAACCGGAAACCCTGCTCACCGCCCAGGGCGTCACCGCGGCAGCGCTGGCCTACCTCGAAAGTAATGAAACACCAAAGTCGCTGTCCGGCGTCCGCCTTGCAGCAGGCACGGGCACCCCGGACGGCCGAACCGCCCAGGTGAACCTGACCGGGGCGGTCCATCCCTGGTTCATCAACTTCCTTGTTCCGGACGGCATTGCCATCACGGTGACCGGCACTGCCCGGGCACACCTGGTGCTGTAACCCCGGCGCCCCGCGGAAGGTGCGCCAAGGATGCCGTAGGCTTGAATATCATGGCTGAGATCGACTTTCCCGCAGAGATCCGGGCGCTACGCGCCACCTACACGTCCATCGAGCAGGTGTCCGAGGTGGACAAGCTCATGGAAGACATTGAAGATTTGTCGGACCAGGCCGGCTCGCCCAACCTCTGGGATGACCCCGCCGCCGCACAAAAGGTGACGTCCCGGCTCAGCCATGCCCAATCCAAGCTGGAAAAGCTGCGCTCCCTCGAATCACGCATCGACGACCTTGAGGTGCTGGTCGAGCTGGCCCACGACGAGGGCGACGCCGACACGCTGGCCGAGGCTGCCAGGGACCTGCCGGGCCTGCAAAAATCGCTCAAGGACCTGGAGATCGTGACGCTGCTGGCCGGCGAGTACGACGAACGGGAGGCCGTGGTGACCATCCGCTCCGGTGCCGGGGGCGTGGATGCGGCCGACTTCGCCGAGATGCTGTTGCGGATGTATCTGCGCTGGGCCGAACGCCATGGCTACCCCACCTCCGTCCTGGACACCTCCTATGCCGAAGAGGCAGGCCTGAAGTCTGCCACGTTCGAGGTCAAGGCCCCGTACGCCTTTGGCACGCTCAGCGTGGAGGCCGGCACGCACCGGCTGGTGCGCATCAGCCCCTTCGACAACCAGGGCCGGCGCCAGACCTCTTTCGCCGCCGTCGAGGTCATTCCGCTCATCGAGCAGACGGACAGCATTGAAATCCCGGACAACGACATCCGCGTGGACGTGTTCCGCTCCTCCGGCCCCGGTGGCCAGTCAGTGAACACCACGGACTCCGCTGTCCGCCTGACCCACCTGCCCACGGGAACGGTGGTGTCCATGCAAAACGAAAAATCGCAGATCCAAAACCGCGCTGCGGCCATGCGCGTGCTCCAGTCCCGCCTGCTGTTGCTGAAAAAAGCTGAGGAGGACGCCACCAAGAAAGCCATGGCGGGGGACGTCAAGGCCTCCTGGGGCGACCAGATGCGCTCCTATGTCCTCAATCCCTACCAGATGGTCAAGGACCTGCGCACCGAGTACGAAGTGGGTAACACCTCGGCCGTGCTGGACGGGGAAATCGATGACTTCATCGACGCCGGGATCCGCTGGCGTGCAGACAACCGCAACGCCGAAAACCAGTAAACCCGCAAGACGCGCCGCCCCAATGGCGATATAGTGGTCCTTGTCACATGTCACCAGTTGGCGCGCTTTCACGGGGGAAGTACCACTTTGGCACGGAAATTATTTGGGGAAATTTCACCACTCACCTTTGCCATCGCCGTCCAGCGGCAAATCGTGCTGCGGAAGCTGGCCAATTTTCGCCACCGGGCCGCCTTGGCACGCACCCGCGAGCAGGCGGACCTGCCGGTCAATGTGTACAGCCACAATTCGCTCATCCGCCGCAAGCTCGGCACTGTGGACCTGGCCCTGCAGGAAAATAAGGCCATCAGCCTGGGCCTGGCCGCCCCGCACATTGACGGCATCCTGATCCGGCCCGGCGAGACGTTCTCCTTCTGGACCTTGGTGGGACGCTGCTCGGCGAAAAAGGGCTACCGCACGGGCCTGACCATCAGCCACAACGGACCGGCCGAAGGCATTGGCGGGGGCCTGTGCCAGTTCACCAACCTTTTGCACTGGATGGTGCTGCACAGCCCCCTGGAAATTGTGGAACACCACCACCATGGCGAGATCGACCTGTTTCCGGACTTCAACCGCCAGATTCCCTTCGGCACAGGGACCTCCATTGTGTACAACTACCTGGATTATCGGGTGCGAAACGCAACTCAGAACACCTTCCAGTTCCGCGTCACGGTGACGGATGATTACCTGCGCGGGGAACTGCGGGCCCAGGAACCCCTGGACGTGAAGTACCACATCAAGGAACGCGACTCCTATTTCCAGCAGGTCGGTCCCGACGTTTACCGCCGCAACAGCGTCTATCGCAGTGTCGGCGACAAACGCACCGGCAACGAGCTGGCCAATGAGTTGGTGGTGCAAAACAATGCCCGCGTGCTGTACGACCGGACACTGATCAAGGCCCCCATTCGTGCGGATTCCTTCGCCTAGGCAGGTCCGGACTCCGGCACATCCATAACATTCCGGATCCCGACACACCGGCACGGGTCCAGCGATGCCGGGAAATGGTGCCTATAGTCGTAACGCTGGTGGATTCTTCCCCCAAACCAACGCCCAGGCACCGGCATGCCAGCACCGTTCGCTGGAAGGGCAACGAAAAGTCATGATTCGTTTTGAAAATGTGAGCATCACCCACCTCAAACAAATCGGCCCCGCGCTCGACGACATTTCCGTTGAAGTCAAGAGGGGCGAGTTTGTCTTTCTGGTGGGCCCCTCAGGCTCCGGCAAGTCGACGTTCCTTAGCCTGGTGTTGCGGGAAACCAAGACCCAGGCCGGCCAGGTGTATGTGGCCGGGCAGAACGTGTCCAACGTCCCGAGCTGGCGCGTGCCCAAATTCCGCCGCGGCATCGGCATTGTGTTCCAGGACTTCCGCCTCATCGGCACCAAGACGGCGTTCGCCAACATCGCCTACGCCATGCAGGTGATCGGCAAGAGCCGGGCCGCCATCAGGACCGAGGTGCCGCGCGTGCTGGAACTGGTGGGCCTGGAAGGCAAGGGCCACAGGCTTCCCGATGAGCTTTCCGGCGGCGAGCAGCAGCGTGTGGCCATCGCCCGCGCCATCGTGAACCAGCCGGACATCCTGCTGGCCGACGAGCCCACCGGCAACCTTGACCCGGTCACCAGCGTCGGCATCATGGACATTCTGGACAAGATCAACCAAAACGGCACCACCGTGGTCATGGCCACCCACGACGACGACATCGTCAACTCCATGCGCAAGCGCGTGATCGAACTGCGCCAAGGCAAGGTGGTCCGAGACGAGGACGCCGCCCAGTACACCTCCACCATCCCCATCGTTCCCGCCGCCCAAGCCGCAAATTCGGCTGGGAGCCAGGCTCCCGCCGTCGTGCCTTCAATGGACGACGGCGCCCCCCAGACCCGCCGCCAGCGCGCCGTGAGTGCCGCAACGGAGAGTGGCGGGGCGCCCGCTGATGACGCCATGCCGCCGCGGCTGGAACGCAACCGCGGCCGGATCTACCCACGCCCCGGGGCGAGGCAACACCCCTCCGACGCCACGACGAACGGAGACCAGCCGTGAGACTGGCATTCATCCTCAGCGAGCTGGGCAGCGGCCTGCGGCGCAACCTGACCATGGTCATTTCCGTCATCCTGGTGACGTTTGTGTCCCTGACATTTGTCGGCGCGGCCGGGGTGCTGCAATTGCAAATCGGCCAGCTCAAGGGTTTCTGGTACGACAAGGTCCAGGTCACCGTCTTCCTGTGCAATGACACCCCCACCAACACCAACTGCGCCGGCGGTCCCGTCACGGCGGACCAGAAGAAGAACATTCAGGGCATCCTGGCGTCACCGGCCGTCAAGCCATACGTGGAATCGTGGACATTTGAGACCCAGGCGGAGGCGCTGGCCCACTTCAAGGAGCAGTTCGCCAATTCGCCCATGGTGGACTCGGTGGAGGCGGGCAACCTGCCGTCGTCGTTCCGCATCAAGCTGACGGATCCGCAAAAATACCAGATCATCAATGAGTCCTTGTCAGCCACTCCCGGCGTCGACTCGGTGGTGGACCAGCGCAAGGTGCTGGACTCGCTGTTTTACCTCATGAACATTGCCACGCTGGTGGCCATGATTGTGGCGGGGCTGATGATTATTTGCGCGGCCCTGCTGGTGTCCACCACCATCAAGCTCTCCGCCAAGTCGCGCGAACGCGAGATTAACATCATGCGCCTCGTGGGTGCCTCGAAGACAGTGATCCAGCTGCCGTTTGCCCTGGAGGGGATC
Source organism: Arthrobacter sp. A2-55 (assembly GCF_025548615.1). Classification (NCBI taxonomy): domain Bacteria; kingdom Bacillati; phylum Actinomycetota; class Actinomycetes; order Micrococcales; family Micrococcaceae; genus Arthrobacter; species Arthrobacter sp. A2-55. The sequence continues at coordinate 18,517 of NZ_JAJLOZ010000067.1, forward strand.
ATTGCCTCCACCATAGGGGCGCTGCTGGCCTCCGGGGCCGTCTGGGGAATTGTCAGGTTCTTCCTGGGAGACTACCTGGCCAAGGGATCCTCCGGCACGCCCGTCATCTCACAGACCCAGGCGCTGGTCATCTATCCGGTGCTGATTCTGCTCGGAATCCTCCTGGCAGGCGTATCCTCGGTTGTATCATTGCGCAAAAATCTGAAAACATAGACCACGGCATCACTTTCTGCCCGGCCAGTGCGATACGAACGGCAATACATCACCACGAGTCACGGACCTAGGAGCATTTCCCACATGAATTCGACATCAAGCGGGGGAACAGGCGCGGTGACCACCCCGCGGCGTGGAGGACGGTGGCGTGCCCGCATGGGTGGAACGTTGGCATCGCTGGTGCTGGTGGGGCTGCTGGGCCTGGTGCCCGCTGCTCATGCCGACAACCTCGACGACCAGGCGGCGGCCCTTCGCCAGCAGGCCGACGACGCCGCCTCCGCACTGGAATTCGTGGACGCCGGCATTGCCAAGTCGGCCTCGGACCTGGTCATGTACCAGGGCCAGCTGCCGGGGGCCCAGGCCGCCCTGGCGGATGCGCAGAACCGCGTTGGCGCGGCTACAGAGCTGGTCAACTCCCTCGCCGCCCGCATCGGCCTCGCGCAGCAAAGCAAGGACAAGATCACGGCCCAGATCGCCCTCGAGGCGAAGAAGTCGGCCGAGACCAAGAGCATGATCGGGCAGCTGGCCGCGCAGTCCTACAAAGCCGGGGGACTGCCGCCCAACCTGGCACTGATCCTGGGGGTGGGCAATTCCGGCGACCTGGCCGACTCCATCGACCTGGCCGGACAGGCCATGCGCAGCCAAAACGCCGCCCTCGAGCGGCTGACCACGGAAAAAGCCACCAACCAAAATGCGCAGGCGCGGCTGGTTGCCGTTGAGGCTGAAATCAAGGACCTGAAAACGCAGGCCGACGCCGCACTGGTGGCCGAGCAGGCTGCCCGCGACCAGGCAGCGGCGAAGAAGGCAGCGGTGGACAAGCTCATCAGCGATTCCGCCGCGATCAATGCCAAGCTGGAAGCCCAAAAGCCGCAAATCCAGGCCAAGATCAAGACCGTGCAGCAGCAGCAGGACAATGTTGCGGCGAAGATTGCCGAACGCCAGCGCCAGGAGATTGAGGCGGCGCGCAAGGCGGCGGAAGCGGAAGCCGCACGGCAGGCAGAACTTGCCCGCCAGCAGGCCGCCGCGCAGGGCAACAACAACTTTGTGCCCCCGCCCTACGTCCCGCCGGCGCCGGGCAACCCCTCCGCCTTTGGCCTGGCGCACCCGTTCGCCGGGAACATTCCCATCACCTCCGGCTTTGGCTGGCGCCAGACGCCGGCCGGCACCATCGACTTCAACGGCACCGGCGGGTACATGCACACGGGCGTTGACTTTGGCGCCACCTGCGGCACGCCCGTCTATGCAGCCGCCGCCGGCACCGTGGTGATTGCCGGCTGGACCAACGGAGGCGGCGGGTACACCGTACAGATCACCCACGGCGTCATCCAGGGCAACGCCCTCATGACCATTTACTACCACAACAGCTCCGTGCAGGTATCGGCCGGACAGCAGGTGAGCCGCGGCCAATTGATCGCGTACTCGGGCAGCACCGGCAATTCCACCGGCTGCCACGCGCACTTTGAGACGTGGCTCAACGGGTCCCCGGTGGACCCCATGACGCTGCTCTAGGTCCGCGCGGGGACGCAAGGTGATCGTTGCTAAACTGGAAACCCGTCCCAAGTCGTCAATGAAGGAGTAGTACAGTGCCCAAGGAAAGTGGCCTAAAAGTGGTGGCCACCAATCGCAAGGCCAGGCACGACTACCACATCATGGACACCTACGAGGCCGGGCTGGTGCTCATGGGCACCGAGGTCAAGTCGCTGCGCGAAGGCCGGGCCTCGCTGGTGGACGGGTTCGCCACGTTCTACAACGACGAACTGTGGCTGGAGGCCGTATACATCCCGGAATACCTCAACGGCAGCTGGACCAACCACACAGCCCGGCGCCGCCGCAAACTGCTGCTGCACCGCGACGAGCTGGAAAAAATCGCGTCCAAGACCCGTGAATCCGGCTTCACGATTGTGCCGCTGCAACTGTACTTCCTGGACAGCCGGGCCAAGGTGGAGATTGCCATCGCCCGGGGCAAGAAGGATTACGACAAACGCCAGTCATTGCGTGAAAAGCAGGACAACCGCGAGGCCCTGCGCGCCATGCGGGAGAAGAACAGGGGCTAGGCCGTGCCACCCATCAGCGAGTTTTGGTCAACGTGGAGCCTGGACCCCCGGGCGCTGGCCCTGGTGGTGGGTGCCGGAGGGCTGTATTCGTGGGGCCTGGCCCGGGCTGCGCGGGCCGGGATCCGCTGGCCCCTGTGGCGGGCCGCGGCATTCTTCGTCATGGGGCTGGGACTGTACTCAGTGGCGAACTTTGGATTCCTGGGCACCTGGTCGACGGAGCTGCGGTGGGCGTTCTCCATGCGCATCGCCGTCATGCTGTTTGTGGTCCCGGCCGGACTTGCGCTGGGACTGCCCGTGGGACTGGCCCGGCTCACCGTGCGTCCGGGGCGCCTGCGCACGGTTCTGGCGGCCGCGGCACGGCGGCCCATGAAGTTCTTCGCCAACAGCGCAGTGGCTCCCGTGGTGGGGTTGGTGGTGCTGTCGATGATGCTTACGCCGCTGGCCGGCATGTCTCGATTGAGCCCTGTGCTTGAGGGCGTGTTGAGCATTTTCATCCCCCTGTTGGGCCTGCTCATGGTTCTCCCCATGGTGGAGGAGCAGACCAAGGTGAGCACGGCGGTGATCATGCTGGAATTTGTCTTTGCCTTCATCGAGCTCCTTGCCGACGCCGTCCCCGGCATTGTCATGCGCCTGACCCCCGCCATCCTGGACGGCGCGGCGGCGTTCTCCGGGCCCAAGCCGGCCTGGTTTCCGAGCAGCATCGTGGACCAGCAGTTGGGCGGGGACTTCCTGTGGTTCATTGCCGAGGTCATGGACCTGCCGGTGATGGTCCTGTTGTTCATCCGCTTTTCCAAGTCCGACAAGGGCGAGCGCAAGGTCCTGGATGAGCTTACGGATGAGCAGATGGATGAACTAAATGCTGCCCATCTTCACTTGAGGAATTGACGCCCATGACTACGCGGGCCAGGTGGTGGTGGGGTGCCGCGGCTGCGGCTGCGGTGCTCGCTGTCGGGCTGGTCCTGGCCTTGCTTTTCATCCCCCACCCTGCGCCTCCCTCCGTCCAGGCGTCCATGTCGCCGTCCGCGTCGGCATCGTCCAACGCCTCGGCCGGCGCGTCAGCGGGAAGCACGACGGCGGCAGGCACGACGGCGGCGCCCGTGCCCACCACGGCGCCACCGCCGCCGACCAGCGCAACGCCCCCTCCGGCGTCGGGCCCGGCCCAGGGCAGCCCTGCTGTCCAAAAGCTGGCGGCCATGACCCTGGCGCAGAAGGTGGGCCAGGTGCTCATGGTGTCGTCCCCGGTCACTGGCGCCGACGCCAACTCGCTTTACTCCCTGGACAGCCTGCACGTGGGCAATGTGTTCATGAAGGGGCGAAGCTTTGCCGGAGTGGACGGGATTGCGGCCGCGGTCTCCTCCGTCACGGCACATGTTGGCCCCGGGACTGCCGGGGTGCGCCCGTTTGTGGCCACGGACCAGGAAGGCGGGTTTGTGCAGATCATGCGGGGGCCCGGCTTTGACGCCATCCCCCAGGCCATTGTGCAGGGGCAGCTGCCGCCCGGGGAGCTTCAGGCCGATGCCACCCGGTGGGGGCAGCAGCTGGCGGCTGCGGGCGTCAATGTGAACCTGGCCCCCGTCCTGGATACCGTCCCCGGGGCGGCCTTTGCCCCCCAGAACGCACCGATCGGCGCCTTTGGGCGCGAGTACGGCTATACCCCTGCGGCGGTCTCCAGCCACGGCGTGGCGTTTGCCAGGGGCATGCTGGCTGCCGGCGTCAACCCGACAGTGAAGCACTTTCCCGGGCTGGGACGGGTGATCGGCAACACCGACGTCACGGCGGGCGTCACGGACTCCGTCACTGTCCGCGGCGACGCGTATGTGCAACCATTCCGCGACGCGGTCAATGCGGGCGTGCCTTGGCTGATGCTTTCCAACGCTTACTACCCCAACATTGATCCCGCCCAGCTGGCCCCGTATTCGACCGTCATCATCCAGGGCATGGTCCGCGGGGACCTTGGCTTCCGGGGCATCATTGTCAGCGACGACATGTGCGACGCCGTCCAGGTGTCCGGGGTGCCCATTGCAGAGCGGGGCGTGGACTTCATTGCAGCAGGCGGCACCATGGCGCTGTGCACCGACCAGGCGCTGCTCCCGCAGATGTATGCGGGGCTGGTGGCGGCAGCGCAGTCCGACCCTGCTTTTGCAGCCAAGGTGGATGCAGCCGCCCTGGCCGTGTTGAATGCGAAGTCCGCTGCCGGGCTGCTGGGGAAATAAATCCGGCCCCAAATGCGCTAGGCTAAGTAGTCCACGGTCGGTTTCGTACCGGACGTGGGTTTGAAAACACAATAGGGGATGATCGGTTTCGACGGTGTTTGTCGAGACAGGTGAAGCGGGTCGAGGATACAGGGTTATCTCGTAAACGATCTCTGTAAAACAATAAGTGCTGACTCAAATCGCACTGACTTCGCTCTTGCTGCCTAAGCAGTAAGACAGTCCGTCAGCCCGGGAATGCTCTCGTCCCGGATCCTGGCGTCATTTAGAGGGCCACTGCTCTAAGTTCTTGTTGTAGGCGCTTAGGGGACTCTTATACAACTGGGCCTGGCAGCTGCTTGTTTGCGAGACAGCTGGGGCCGAGAAAAACCGCCGCAAACTGCACCCGGAGAAGCCCTGACAAAGCAACATCGGACGGGAGTTCAATTCTCCCCATCTCCACATCCCTATTGGGGCCTGTTCCAGTCATTGCGACCGGGACAGGCCCTTTTTCTTGCCGTTAGCATTCGACGACGTTGACGGCGAGGCCGCCGAGGGCTGTTTCCTTGTATTTGGTGGACATGTCGCGGCCGGTTTCGGCCATGGTGATGATGACTTCGTCGAGGGAGACGCGGTGGTCCCCGTCGCCCCAGAGCGCCATTTTCGCGGCGTTGATGGCCTTCGCGGCCGCGATCGCGTTGCGTTCAATGCAGGGGATCTGCACGAGCCCCCCGACCGGGTCGCAGGTCAGGCCCAGGTTGTGTTCCATCGCGATTTCCGCCGCGTTCTCGACCTGTTCCGGGGTCCCGCCCATGACCTCGGCCAGCCCGGCGGCGGCCATCGAGGACGCGGAACCGACCTCGCCCTGGCAGCCGACCTCCGCCCCGGAAATCGACGCCTGCTCCTTGAACAGCACCCCGACCGCGCCGGCGGCGAGCAGGAACTTCACCACAATCGCATCCACCACCTCCGCGAGGGCTTCCGGGGCCGCGCTGCGGACCTGCTCCGTGTAATGCGTGGCATAAAACATCACCGCCGGAATGATCCCGGCCGCCCCGTTCGTCGGCGCCGTCACGACCCGCCCGCCCGAGGCATTCTCCTCATTCACCGCCAGGGCGACCAGGTTCACCCATTCCTGCCAGAACGCCGGGTCCCGGTCCGGGTCCTCCGCCCGGAGCCGGGCATGCCAGGCAGGGGCCCGGCGGCGGACCTTCAACCCGCCCGGCAACAGCCCCTCCCGGGCCAGGGCCGAATTCTTGCACTCCTCCATCACATCCCTGATGTGCAGCAACCCCTCCCGCACCTGGGCCCCCGTGCGCCCTGCGAGTTCGTTGGCGTACATCACGTCACTGAAGTTCCCGCCCACCACCGCGCAATGCGCCAGCAGCTCCGCCGCGGTGCGGAACGGGTAC
>NZ_JAJLOZ010000068.1:0-24202 GCF_025548615.1 Arthrobacter sp. A2-55
TTGGGACGGTGGGGGTGGTGGGTTCGACCCCTGGGGTGGTGGCGTTGTAGGGGTGTTTTGGTGGGAAGTGAGAGAAATGGATTTTTTCGGGTGTGATAACCTGCAAGAAGAGCGAGTTTCCGAGGGATAAATGCAGGGTTATCACAAACCCCGGAACCCTTGAATCCAGGTCTTCCTGCGTCGCACTCGCTGCTCCAACAATTTTCTCGATATACCTGCGCAATGGCCGCTGACGGCCTGATGCACTCTCGAAACCCAGGGGCCTCATGCCGGTGAATGTGGACCCAGGCCAATCTGATCGTGGAGCCAGCGTTCGACGGAAGACTCCCAGAGGCGGGCGTCCGCATTCCACTCCTGAGTGTGTTTCGCCCCGTTGAAGGTCACCACCGTCGTCTCGCCTGCGGTGCGCTGCCTGAATGTCAGACTGTCATTGTAGGGCGCGCTTCCATCGTCTTTGGAATGCAGGATGAGGGTCGGCTGCCTAATTTCAGGGGCCCGGCAGACCCAGTCCAGATGCTTGAAATCGATTGGTTCCGGTAAGCCCAGCCAGCGGCTAGGGAGCCTGCAGCTCATCAATGACAGGCCCGTCTTGACGGCCGCGCGCGGAAGGTGGCTTGCCCTGGCGTGGACGGACAAAGTTCCTGCCCAGTCAAGGACGGGGGCGATGAGAATGAGGCCGGCCACCAGGTCTTTGTACTTGGGCTGGACTGCCAGTTCCAGGGCCATGGTGGCACCCATTGACCATCCGGCCAGGATGACTTGCGAGGCTCCTCGCGAGGCTGCGTATTCCAGTGCTGCCGCCACGTCATCCACCTCGGTCTGGCCGAAGGTGTGTTTGCCGGCCGGGGTGTCACGCGCCTCCCTGTCGCCGCGGTAGGACACCAGGAGGGAGGAGGCCCCGGCGCGGGCGAATGCGGGGACCGTGCGTAGCCCCGTGGCGCGCTTGCCGCCCAGTCCATGGATGTGGATGACCCAGATGCCGTTCGCAACACCAGGGCTGCCTAGAGGCCCGTACAGCCAGGCCGGAGCCGGGCCTGCCGGGGTGGCGATGGACAGTTCCTGGAAGGGTAGCCCGAGTGCACTGGGGCCCGGGTAGGCGTAGCCGCTCCAGTACCCCTTTCTGGCACCGGCCAGGTCTCCGTAGTCAACGGACTCCACTGTGCGGGTGACGGTCCCGGAGGCCGGGTCGAGGCCGGTGATGGCGCCGATGCGCGCGTGGCCACTGTTGCCCTGGAAGTACAGGCTGAAGGTTCCGGGGGTCAACGTGTCGGGGGACTGCGCAAGCACCACCTGTCTGTCCGTGTAGGAAAGGATGTCCACACCCTCCTTGCGAGACTTCCATGGCGTGATGGCGCGGTTGGCGAAGTAGGCCCCGGCGGCAACTGTGGAGACCGCCGCGAGGCCTCCGGCGGCAGCTAAGAGAATGCCCCTCACTGGGCCAGGGCCTCCATTGATCGGGTGCGTCGCGGCGTCAGCCACAGCTCTGCAGCATCAATTTGGGCTAGGGCTGATTCGCCGAGGGAACTTTCAAGATTCGGCTCGCCGAGCAAGGCGTCGCGGATCTCGACGAGCATTCGATGAAGCCGGACCGTGTCACTGAACGCAGTGGTCCGGCTGCCGATTCTCATCTCGCGTCTGTTGTCCGTGGCCGTGTTCCAAATTGGCTCGATGGCCGAGACCCAGCGAGCTGCTTCCTTACGCTGTGATGTCCGGTGAATCTTGTTCCAGATGCTGGGCAGGGCCAGGCCGGCTGTGAGCACCAGGACCGCCAGGACGTAAATGTAGTCGTGCAGGAAGTTGGCGGCTGACAGATTGGCCAGGTCGTTGAAATGGCGTCGAACCACCCATTCAACCCCTAGGATTTCCGTGCAGGTCGCCAGGATGCAACCCAGTGCGGTAAGCAGGAACGCCGTGCGGAAGATGCGGGAGGACATCCGCCGGTAGTACTTCAGGCAGAAATATGATGTCATGGCCAGCACCAGGCTGGTGTAAGTGATTTCCACAATGGCATACCAGACGGCGCCAGTCTGGCCGCCATAGACCGTCGTGAAATGCTGCGCGAAGACGGGGGCATCAATGTGGGAGAAGGTGAACGCTTGGGCTGTCAAAACAGCCACCAGGGCGATTCGCGAGCCGCGCTCGATGGCGCTGAAGCGTAGGGGCTGGGCTGCCAGGAGAATGGATCGGGAGAGCAGGTAGACACCGCAGGAAAAGAGCAGGTGGCCCACCAGGTTGCTGGCGTTGTCGCCGCCGAGAAACTTGTCGAGGGGCCGTGCCACAAACTCGACGTCAGTGGTGAATGACAGGGCGAACGCCATCGAGCAGAGCAGGACTGTATGGTCCTGGCCCCTCCGATATGCGAACATTTTCACGACGGAGAGGGCCCATAGGGCGGCCGCGATAATGAGTGAGACGATCATCCAAACACACCTTCAAAGTTCTGTGGTTCCTGCGAACTGTCGTGAATTGCCTTGGCGAAGAGGTCCGCGAGCAGTTCCGCAGTGATTTCCTCCTCGCGCAGGAAATCGGAGCGTGCGAGGGCAGAGCGGACCCGCTCACCTGAAAGGTCCGGGAAGAGGGTGGGGGCATATTCGACTGATACCACGGTCTCGTCGTGCCGGAGAACCATGTGGGCGAGTTCGTGGAGGATGCATTGCTGACGATGCAGTGCCGACTTCGTTGGGGCATGGAAGACGAATTCGGTCTCGTCGGTGGAGAGCCATAGGCCGCAGGCCTTGGACCCGATCAGCTCGGCCATCTCGTTGATGACGATTTTTCGGCCGCGGTACTTGGCCACCCGCGTCATGAGTGCTTCCAGGGTGAGATGTCGGGGCAGCTCGATGGACCTAAGCGCTTGCTCGGCACGGATAAAGGAATTCCGGGGTGGTGCCAATGCGCGTAGACCTTTCAGGTGGACTTGTTCAGGTCACAGAATATCCGGTTTGTCCTCGCCCAATTGTTCATCAATCAGATCCCTGATTTGGAGCAGGGCCTCGGGGGAGAGGCCGTCAAGCTGTCGGGCCGCGAAGTTTCGCACTTTTTTAGCCCGCAACGTTGCCAGCAACTCCAGCTGGGCCTCCACGCGTGGAGGGAGGTCTTCATCAGACTCAAGGAGATAATTCTCGTTCACGCCAAAGAACTTGCTCAGGTTCTGAAGGAGGGCTTTCTTCTTGACTGCGGGCCCAGTCCCACTGCGCATGTAGTGCCATCTGGCGCGCGATAGAGGGGTCCCTGCCTCCGCCATGGCATCGCGTACATCGTTGAATTTCACCTTGCGACCCTCGGTTTCGAGGGTGTCCAAGAGGAGGTTGAGTTTTCTGGCCAGCTCTGCGCCAGGCGATTTCTCGCCTTGCTGGTCGGGTGTCATGCATGCTCCTTGCTGTACCGGACACTGCCGGCGTTGCCCCCCATGGTTTTTCAGCCACGAGTCTAGCAGATTGGACATGTACAGAAATATTGCTACGATCAACTCGATAAATTCGACATGTCCAAAAATGTGATGGAATTTTGACGAGTCCGGGGCATGCTCCGGCCTAACTCATGGATGAGAAGGGGGCAAGGATGCCGATCAGTACAGTGTGGAGTGTGCATATTTCCTGCGACGGCGTGTCTCAGGAATGTCCACATGATTCTAAGTTCATAACCGACATGCCTGTGAATGTGAGCATCCGGCTTGCCAGCAGGGCCGGGTGGAATATGTCCGATTTCACCCTGTGCCCGGGATGCGCACAACGCGTTCGTGCCCCCGACTTATCGCCTGCGGCTTCCTTGCCCGAGTGCAACCGCCACCTGGTCCGCAGGCGCCACCCCCGAGTGGCCTTGGGTAGTTAGTGACAGGCCCGCCCGAACACCGTATTGGTTGCTCGGGCGGGCCTGTCGGTTTAATCTCTACGATCCCAGCCCCGCTGCTGCGGCCAGGTTGCTCAGCCCGGCCTGACCCATGCCGATGATGGTCGTGCCAACCCCCACGATCGCATACAGGCCAATCGGCACCAGCAACAGCCATTCACGCCATGATCCGGCGTTGCCAAGCACGGGCACTGCCAGGTAGCCGTTCGGCTTCCACATCCACCTGATGACCGGCATGTTGTGCAGTGCCTTGGGTGGCTTGATCGTGAACGGCCAGACGAGGTTGCAACCCCCGGTGGTCATCATGTCGCCCAGGATGTGGACTATGACTCCCACGCCCATGGCAACAGGGAACCACGATTGTTCCTGGGGGGCGAACAATGCCACAAACGCCCCGACGGCCAGGCCCACGGCCCACGGAGACCGGCGCATTCGGTCCGGGATGATCTTCAGGGCCTTGGCGGCAAAGGCCACCAATAGGACGGACATGATGCCGGCGCCCGGGTAGATGGTGCCCAATGTGTGGGTGTCCATGGTCCAGAGCCCGGCAAGCCAGGCAATGGCAACGAACGCTCCAATGCCCAGCAGTGAGTGGGTCCCGTGTCTGTGCCCGCCAGCCACCTTGCCGACCCCGGCACACATGGCGTTGGAAAGCGGAGGCAGCGAGTGGGCGATCGTGGCGTTGTGGTGGTCGGCATCAGGTATGAGCGCGGCTCCTGCGGTGACGAGAGCCCCGGTCACCACCCCGACGGGGCTGATGTTCCACAGGCCAAGGCCCAAGTCGATGCTGGTCGGCCCCCAACCGAGCTTCTCGGCCAGCAGCGAGACGTCCAGGTGAGCGTGTGTTGTGAGCGCGATCCAGGCGGCGGCGCCGCAGGCGGCGTGATGGGCACCCATCATGGTGGCGGTCCTTTCAAGTGGGGGAGGAGGTTCTCACTTCCTATGTGTGCGGACGCGAGGCCGGCTCAGTCGAAAGGGTCTTCTTCATCGAGGATTGCCGTGCGTCGTGCCGGGACCTTGACCTGGAACGGGTCGTCCTCGCCGAGGGACGGCAGGACCGGGATCTGGACTGTCGGGGCCAGGAAAGGCTCGGGCACGTCGAATTCCATCGTGGGGGCCTCCTCCATCACTTCGGGGGCGTAGATGGCCGCACTGTCGGTGCAGAAGGACTCGATCGTCTGCAGTTGGCCGTCGGTCAGGCCGGTCATCGGATCGGCGGGGATGAGCAGGGCGTCCACGCCGGCGGCGGCGAAGGCTTCCCGGGCGATGTCCAGGAAGTCGACACCCAGCACTTCGTCCTCGGTGGAGAGCTCATCGTCGGCCCACACCACCTTGGTGACACCGGGGTGTGCTGCCAGCCAGGCCACGGCGGCGTCGATCTTCCACCACCCGTGGTCGCTGCTGGCAGCATCCAGCACCTCTGTCGCCCGGGGGAGCAGCTTGCCCAGATCGACGACAACATCCTCTCCACGGGAGGTCAGCCACAGCTGGTGGATGGGCAGGATAGCCAGTCGCTGTACGACGGCGGGCCGGTAGGTGATGGACGCCCCGCTGACGGAGTCGATGGTGATCGAGTCATCGACCCTGCCGAAGGCTGTGATCACGCCGTCAACGTCCAGCAGGATCGCCACGGAATCATCCACGGGCCCGACCGTCTCAGAGACCGCGTCGACCGGGTCGATGTCGACGACGGTGCCCGCCGTGGCGGTCGGTTCAGTGCCGGGTTCCACGTCGCCTTCACCGGTGTCCTCGTCGGACAGTTCGATCGCAGACCAGTCCAGGTCGTCAAGGCTCAGCTCGATCTCCCCGAGGTCGACGATGGCGTCCTCAGCGGGCTCGCCCGGGACGGCGGGGCGGCGCAGGTATGGTGTGATGTCTGGCTTGTCACCATCGGGCAGGTCGGGCAGGCGGGCCTGCAGCTCGTCCGTCAGCCGGTCCTGCGAGGCGTACCAGGTCTGGATGACGACGGCGGAATGGTCCAGGGGCTCCCACAGGCCGCGGCCCTTCGGGATGGGGTTGCCGACCGGGGGAGCGGAATCGAAGTCGCGAAGGGCCGACATGCGGTCGCCGCTGGATGCCGAACCGAGCAGGGTGCGGGCCAGGTTTGTTTTCAAGTCGCCGCCCCCTGGCACCGTGTCCAGCATCTTGGCCGAGAGCTTCTGGGTGCCGAGAAGCAGGTTCACGCCAGCGGAGGCCGCCTCGCGGGCCAGCTTGCCTGTGAACGTGCCGATTTCCTGCTTGGCGCGGTTGATGGCAATGATCTCCTCACGCATTTCCTCCTCCTCCTGGTCGTCGGAGGGCGGTGGCACAACCTCCTTTTGCATGAGGGAGGTGAATTCGTCGATGAGGACCACCAGTGGCGGGGGCGGGTCGGACAGCTCGTGGTAGGAGCCGACGCCCATGGCTGCGTTGACCTTCTTGCGTTCGGTGACGATCTTGTACACGGCCTTGAGCGTGGCGGCGGCCTCGAAGATGTCGACGGCGAATCCGGCGGCATAGTTGCGTGCAAAGACAAAGTCGGCGGCGGCTTTCATCGGGTCGATGATGAAGACCAGGGCCCCCTTGGTGAGCATCCCGTAGACGAATCCTTGGGCCAGCACGGATTTTCCGGACCGGGTCACACCGGCCAGGAGTGCGTGCGGGGAGGTGATCGGGTCGAACATGATTGGCTCACCCTCGACGCCCGTGGCGAAGGGGATGAGTTTGCCGGAGTTGTCCACGGCGTCGAAGTCGAAATCGACGCGCTCCGGCATTGGGTTTTCGGTGCAGGTCAGGATCCGGACGGTGCTGGCGGAGGAAGTTCGCTGAACATCGACGTACAAGTTGTCGGTGGCCGCCTTCAGCTTCTCTGTCGCGGCCTTGATCATCGTGTAGTCCAGCCCAGAGTTGGGTGGCAGTTCGAAGTCAAGAACTTGGACCTTGTCGTTGCTGGGCAGGTGGGAGACATTGGCGAGCTTGGGCATGAACCCGCCAATGCCGGAAACCTTGGAGTCCAGGAACGCCTGGTCCCAGTCGAGCGCAGCCAGGAGCTTCTCTTGCCGGGGGTTGGTGAGCTTCACCTTGGCTGGCTTGGCGCCGACGAAAATGGAGCAGCCGTCGGGGGAGTCGGTGATGCGAAGCCACTCGCTGGACCAGTGCTGGCGGATCTTTTGGGCGGCCCCGCGGACCTCGGCCAAGGTCACGCCACCGTAGAGGCGCAGGTCGATGCGCCAGATGTGTCGGCGGGACTCGGGCTTGGTCAGGCAGGTGACCGCAGCGACTTCGGGACGTTCGGCGAGGCGGGACACCCGGAAGGCGTGGTTGATGAGGCCGGCCAGCAGCCACTTGGGTGCCTCGGAGCCCGGATTCGGCGGCAGGTCGTCGGGCCGGGTCGGCACCGGCGTGTCCGCCCAGCACACCACAAATGCCTGGGGGTGGCGTTCTCCGGGGCGACGTCCGGGATCGTGGAAGCCAGTCATGGTGACGAAAGGTGCCGCGCCCAGGACGGTGGCCATTTTCGGTTCCAGGGCAAAGAAGTCGCTGGGCGGCATGCCCTGGCGGGTGACGAACGGGACGTAGTGGATGGTGGCGCCGCTTCTCAGCTTGGCGGAGGTGACGACGGGGTGTTGGATGACGGGCGGGTTGGTGCCCATCTTGCTGACCTCGGTCCAGCGCTGATCCCAGATGTCTTCGTCGGCGAGCTGCTGCATCGTCTCTGTGGTGACACCGGTGGACGGGTCCCACTGTGTGCCCGGGTTGAGAAGGTCGCCCAGGTAGAGGCAACCGGCCCCGCCCATGGCTCGGTGGTCAACCAGCGCATCGGTCCCGAGCAGGCCGGACAGCGCCCCGAGCCCGTTCTGGCGAACCCACAGGGGCGTCGGACCTTCCGGGAAACGCCAGGTCACGGCCCAGGCGTGGGGCCCAGGCGCCTGGCCGTCCGCGGCGGCGGTAAGCAGGTGGACGTCGTCAACCAGCGCCGGCGAGACCCCGCCCGCCCCTTCGCCAACCCATACGAGGGAAGAGCGAACAAGTTCGGCGACGACTTCCTTCGGGGTGGATGGGTCGGTGATGTCGGGGATTTGATCTGCCGGCCATCGGGCGATTTCGAACCGGCGCGGGTTGATGGTTCCGGGCACGGGCTGGTTGTTGGAGTCCAGGTCGGGCGTGCTGAGGACAGCGACCTTGACGCCGGAGCCAAGGGTGGGCACAATTTTCGGTCCCAGGCTGCGGAACACCATCGCTCCCACTGCTGCGGGGGCGTCGAAGGTTTCGATGATGGCCGGGCCGACTTCGCGGTGATCGAGCAGGCGCGGCTCGGGGTCGTGCTTGAGCATCGTCCAGCGCGGCTTCCAGTCCTCCCGGGCAGCAACGACGACCCGCCAGTGGTCCAGGGCAGCGGTCACCCAGGGCCTGGATAGGAACAGCAGGGGTCCGCCGCTCAAGCACAGTGCCCAGATGGCGGGTTCCGGGATGGCGGGGAGCCTGGCGGCAGCGGTCCCAAGGGGAATGAAAACGCTGGCGACGGTGCCGATGACGGCGCCCAGGAGGATTCCGCCGATGCCGAGTCCGATGACCTTGGGGGTCTGGGTTTTGGACAGGGCGATCAGGGAGTTCATCCGGGCGCCCGGGTTGTCGTCGTCGGCCACCACGGTGCGGCGGCGGCTGGCGGTGACCTGCATGATGGCGACGTACGCTGCGGCGGCGTTGATGAGCGGGCCCCAACCCCCGGTGTAGGTGTCGGTGACGGGAAGCAGCGACGCTGCGGCTCCGGTCCAGACGGCGGCGAGGAAGGGCAGGCGCAGGTTCAGTCCGGGAAGCCAGTCCAAGCTGGGGATCGCCAGTTTGTATTTGAGGTCTTCCCAGAACCGGAAGGTGTTCATGGCAGCTTGTTCGCCCGGGTGGCTCGGGGTTGGGTAGCCGCGGGAGTCCTTGCTGCCGGTGAACATCGCTGGCGGGTACATCCAGGCGTTGACGAGCAGGCCCGCCCACACCGCGAGAAGGCCGGGATAGCCGGGGTAGACGCCGTAGCAGGCGACGGCGGCCGAGATGGCGAGGATGAGGCCAGTGATTGGTTTGCCGGGGGCCTGGGTGCGCCGTGCCGCCATGGTTCTCCTTGGGTGGTGTTGTGCTGCGGGCCGCTCAGGCGAAGGCGTCGTCGTCCCAGCGGTCGCTAAAGGTGGGGGTGGCTGATGCGGCAATATGGGCGGGCCGGACCAGCAGTTCGCGGAGCTTGGCGACGATGGCCGGATCGGCCGGCTTGCGGACCAGGAATGCCTTGACGTTGGCGACCAGTGACGAGCCGGGCACCAGCTCGGCGCCGGGAACATTCAACATCCAGGTAGTCGGTGACTGGGCGGTGCGTGATGACCAGATAACCAGCCGCGGTGTCAGCACGTTCGCTCCGGTGCCGGCGAGGAAGCCGGTGATGGCCTGCTGGACGTAGCTTTGGTCCTTGCGGGTGTGGGGGACCTTCTCCCAGCCGCGCCGGTTCACTCCCAGGAAGGACCAGTAGAAGCCGGGCTTCCAGACTTTGGAGTCGAGGATGAGGACGTGGTTGCCGGAGACGACGATGTGGTCGATGTTGGCCTTGAAACCGGGCAGCGGCACCCGCAGGTCGTGAAGTATGGCGGCCTTCTTGGCGAAACCGCCCAACAGGGCTTCGGTCTTTTCCTCACCCTTGGCTCCGACCCGGGCCACCGCGTCGTTGACCGCCCAGGATGTGTCTTGCAGTCCGGTGGCCGCGCTCCCGTAAATTCCGTTGGACATGCTCAGCCCCAGATGGCGGTGACCAGGAACCAGATCCCGAGGAGGACCGCAATCCCGCCGAGCACCTTCGTGCCATTGCCGAACATCCAGTTGGAAATTTCCTGGCTGTCCTTGGTTCGGTCGTCGGAGACGCGCTCTTTCCAATTTTTCTCGCTCATACCCGGAAACATGCGTAGTTTTCGGGGACCGGGGCGCGGAATCGTGTCAGCTCTGGACCCGGAGTCGGCGGGGGAGGCGGGTGTCCTTGGCGAGCCCGACCCCCGCCCCCAGCGGCCGGCCGCTGCTGCGGTGTGCCCTGACCGGCGCCGGGTGAGGAACGGTTTCGCCGGACCGGTCCATCGGGGCGCCGAACAGGGCCGTGTGATCCCCGCGTCGCATCCAGTGGGGCGTGGCCGCCAGGGCCGGGGCGTTGGCCAGGACGGCGGTTGCGTCGAATGTTTTCCATGGGGTGAATGGATATTCGGTGAGCATGTGTCGGGACTCCCACTTGGCGGCTCCGGCGGCGTGCGAGGTGGCAAAGTCGGCGCGAAGCGTGAAGAAGTCCTCGCTGACCTCGTGCTGGGCGGGGAACCATTCCTCCCAGTGGGCGACCCCGATGCGGGCGGCGGGGGAGTCGGTGCCGGTGCCCGGGAATTCTTTGAGTACCTGGGCAATGGTCTTGTAGATGGCGTGGCGCGGGTCATCGCTCGTGTTCCGGGGCCGGTCCGGGTGCGGGGCAGCGACGAAGATGATGACGAGGCCGGAGGTTTCCAGGGGCCGGTCGTTGATGGTTTGGGCCCAGCGGCGGACCTTTTCGGCGAAGGATTTGGAGGCGGTGGCGGTGAGTTCATAGACGATGCGCAGTCCGTCGGTGCGGACGATGGTGCCGTCGGCGCGGCGGTTGTCAGGCTTTGCAACTTCCTTGCCGAGCCCGGTCCCGGCCAGCAGGTCCACGGAGGAGAATTTTTCGCCCAGGACGGTGCCGATGTCCAGGTATTCGGCGGCGCGCAGTGCGAGTTCGGTGGCGAGAAGGTTGTGGCGGTCGTACTGTCCGCCGAACGACCAGGGGTACCCGCCGGTGACGCTCACCCATTCGGGCCAGGTGAGTGTGGGGGTGATGAGCTTTTCGAAGGCGGCGGAGCTGCCGGGGCGGTAGAGCGTGTGTCGGTTCAGTCCGGGGCGGGGCTGGTGCAGGTTCGCGAACAGGCCGATGTCGATCAGGTCAATCGAGTAGGAGGCCGCGATCTGCGAGTAGCGGGGGCTGAGAAGGAGCTGACTGCCGGTGAGGGCTGCCATTTGTTCGGCGGACACGGTGCGCCAGGAATCCAGCACGCCCCAGGCTGCCAGGCGTTCGCTCCGACCGCGGCTGGAGGTGAGTATGGACATGGCCTTCTCCTCGCTGAGGGCGAGTCGGGTGTTGAACTGCTGGGCGTTGTGACGGCGCTGGCGGGTCATGGGCCCTGTGGACCACAGCGCCTGGGATCCTGGTGCCCAGAGTCGACCCCAGTATGGGTCCTGCCGGTTGTGCATGGTCACGTCATCGTCGGGGCAGTTGGATGGAAGCATGGAGGCGTGGATGCCGGCCGGCGCCTTGCGGCGGGCGGGAACGGTTGTGGCACTCACAGGGATGCTCCCATCGTCGGGTGGGCTGCAGGAGTGGGGTAGCCCTGGGCGGCAGGGTAGGTGGCCATGTCCTTCTCGAAGTTGGGGAGCTTGACGATAAAGCCGGGCTGGCGCCGCTGGGCGACGTGAGAGCGGACGACCACGTGGTAGGGCTCCAGGTGTTGGATGTCCTCGGCGGACCAGTCGCCGCCAGAGCCGACATTGGCGGCAACCTCGACGGCGGTGTTCACGTCGGTCTGGGCGAAGGACAGCAGGGTCGAGTAGGTGAGGAAGTTGTTGCGCAGCGTCGCGCCCAGTTGCTCGGGCCGCTGTGTGGCCAGGATGGCGCGGATGCCGTAGGAGCGTCCCTGGTCGCGAATCCAGGCGACCACTTCGGGGCTGGTGCCGGCAAGCAGGGCCAGCTCGTCGGCGAAGATGGTTACGGACCGACCCTCTTCCAGCCAGCCGGGGCAGTGGCGCATGATCGCGTTCTGCAGCCCGTACATGAGCAGTGAGGAAATCTGCTGGTTCTGGCTCTCGTCCAGGATGATCCCCGACGACGACGAGCCGGTGTTGACCACAATGGAGCGGTGGCCTTCAAGGACCTGGGCCCAGGTGATCTTGCGCCGGGCAGGGGACCACCAGTCTTCCAGGGCGAGGAGTTGGCTGATCTTGTTGCGCGGAGCCTCCAGGAAGGACCGGCGTGCCGATTCAGTGCGCCCCTCAAAAAGGGAGGCGAGGGCGACGGTGGCCAGGTCAAGGTCTTCATTCGGGGTGTCGCGTTCACGCAGCCGCTTGGCCAGGCCCTGGATGCCGTTCCACAGCTCCACCCCGACGGCGTCCGAGTGTCCGCCCAGAAGCAGGTGGGCGTAGAAAATGGGGGACTGTCCGGCCGGGATGAGGCGTTCGTTGCGGTCCTCCATGAAGGCCAAGACATCCTCGGTGACGGCCAGTGCGCCGGTAAGGACGGAGACAAGGGTTTCGTAGGACCGGTCGCCGATGGCCTGGTCACCGAAGGCGTAGCGCATGGCGTTGGTGAAGAAGTTCGCCTTGGCCGAAATGCTGCCGGGGACGGCGAAGAGGTCGATGGCCGGGGTGGTCTTGTCGGCGACATCAATCACCAGAATCTTGTCCCCCATGGTGTGGGCCCACTGGACGTATTTGGGCACACCATCGCCCTTGGATTCGAAGGCGATAAGGGTGTTTCTCGTCCCCGGGTAGCCGGGACGGCCGCAAGGCTGGACCCGTTCCAGGCAGTGCCAGCCGAACAAGGAGCGGACCAGCAGTGACTTGCCAGAGCCGGCACGGCCGACGATGGCGGTCCCCATGCGCAGATCATCTGCGGAGAGGAAGGCGTTGCCATCGTCGTTGGTGCCCAGGAATGGACCGATGGGTTGGAGCATGACAGGCGGGGTGGAGCGGGCCTTGGTGCCGGCGACGCCGGAGATGGCGCCGGCGTGCGGGGAGACCATGCCGACGATGACATTGGGGCCGACCATGAAGGCGTCATGGGCGAGCGGGTAGTCGCCGTCGAAGGCTGGAATGAATCGCTCGAAGGGAATGCGGTCCCCGTCGGCTCCCTTGGTGTGCCCCTTGACGACTTTTTCCCGGTGGGGCGGCTTGGGCGGTCCATGACGGCTGGCCGGGTGGGGGAACTCGGAGACGGCGAGGCGGGCGCGAAGTTTGCGGTCCGGGGACTTGACCAAATTGGTGGCGGCAGCGACCCCCGCTGCAGCCATCATGGCCGCAGTCCCGAGTGCGTAGGGAATGGCCGGAGTCAGCTGTGCCAGGATGGCCGGGTCCAGGTGTGGCGCACCGATCAGCGTTGCCAGGGCGAGCAGGAGTCCGGCGGGAAGCCCAAGCAAGGCACGGTGGAAGCGTCCGGGAAAGTGGACGCGGGAGTCCAGGTCGAAGCCGGGCAGCCCGGCCGTCACCTGAAGCAGAAGGGAGTCAACTTCGGCGCGGCTGGCACCGCCCGCGATCATGGAGACGACGACGGCGTTCGGGGAGGTGGAGTGGTGGGTGGGCACGGCGGTTCCGAGCCGATGGGCGAGCCAGGGCGTGTAATGCTTGCGCTCCCTGGTTGTCGGCTTGCGCATGGTGACGGACACCCAGGAGCCCTCGGGCATGGCGGTGGCCAGCAGGCGCGGCAGTTCGGTCGGATCGATGCCGGCTTGTGTTTCGCGAAGCGCCGGGGACGGGTGGTAGGTGAGCTGCCCGACCACTGGGGTGGCACCGAGGTCGTCGGGAAGTTCGGCCGCTTCGGCGCGGGCACCCACGGTTTGGGCCAGGTGGAGTGCGGCGTTGGAGCCGACAGCTTTTTCGTCCAGGATCAGGTAGCCGTTGAGCCCCGTTTTTTCACGACGGGTCAGCAAGGTGGCTGGTCCGGTGTTGGCGACGGCGGAGGCGAAAGTGCCGGCCCGCTGGGTGAAGGTGGTGGGATTGGTTTCGATGCCGCCGGCCCGCGCGAGGCGGAAAATACGTTGCTCCATGCCCTAAAACATGCGTAGTTTTGGCCCCTTTTGGCGGCAGGCCCTCCATCCGGGGTTTTGCAGGCAGTGACATTCCCGGATTCTGTGGAGATTTCCCCGAAGCCCCGGAAGCGGCTCCCGGAACGGCCCCGCCAGCTTCCCTTCGGTCAAAACACCCCAAGGGCGTGGCTTGTGTGGGATATGAGGTTGCTGCGGGCCGTAGGCCATTCTCCCC
Organism: Arthrobacter sp. A2-55; assembly: GCF_025548615.1. NCBI lineage: Bacteria > Bacillati > Actinomycetota > Actinomycetes > Micrococcales > Micrococcaceae > Arthrobacter > Arthrobacter sp. A2-55. Next base: position 13,882 of record NZ_JAJLOZ010000068.1, read on the forward strand.
TTCGGGGCCCACAAATCCTTTCACTTGTACTGTGTCCGGCTCCCGGCCAGGAAACGCAGAAAATGACCCACAATTTTCCGCAAGTTCCGCGCCTTCGCCTCCACGAGCTGGTGGGTCGCCGACACGTCGCCTGCGGCGGGCCTTTAATGGCCTGCGGCCCGCAGCGGGTGCCACCTCGGTTGGGTTGTTGATGTCACGTTGTTTGGTGGTTGGGGGAGGCCTGCGGCCGGTGGGGTGGTGGTGCGGCTGGCGCTGTCTTCGTTCGTCGGGTGAAGGCCTTCGGCCAGGGGTGTGCGTGGTGGCGCAGGTGGTTGTCCCACCAGGGGAGGCCTGCGGCCGGCGGGTTGCCCATCACGTGCTGTTGGGCGTGCCGGAATTCGTGCCGGGCCCGTGACGGCAGCTTTTCGTTCCGTTGACATCACGCCCCCGCACTGTTGGCCGTAACGATGGCGTGACGGATCGAAGCGTTTCGAATCGTCCACCGCAGCGCCAGCGTCACGGTACCGTGAACGGAACGCCCGGCGCAGCGGGCAACGATGCGTCAACGATACGGGCACCGGACAGCCAAGCCAGGCGGGAACGTCCCGGGGCGAAGCCCCTGACAGCCCACACACCGGCAGCGAAACGACCAACCCCGGCCAGGGCAATCCCCGGGGCGAAGCCCCTTTCACCCGCCACCAACCTTCAGCAAGAAACGAGGACACCGCCAAGCACCCGCCCGGGGCGCAGCCCCTGAGAACAAGAAGCACAGCGACACGGCAGACGCACCGTCCAGCGGCGAAGCACCCGGGACAGGGCAAGGCGCCGGCAGGGAGGAGGAAGGGAGCGCAGCGAGCTACGACGAACCGGGCAGGCGACGGCGCAGCCGTCAGCCACGAGACGACAAGCAAGACGAGAACGTACCGGACAGCGAGGCGAAGCCGGGGGAGCGCAGCTCACCCACAGCCAGCGACACGGCAGACACAACGACAGCGGCACCGCGGCGCAGCCGCTGGCCCGCGCAGCGGGCCCTGGAGCGAAGCGACAGTAGAAGGCACAAAGCTCTTCGAGACGAGGGTTGGCAAAAAGCTTGGCGGGAAGATTGCGTGACGGGAGCGCAAAGGGGCGAGGGGCGAAGCCCCGAGTCCTCTTAATATGCCGCCCACACTGCCCCGGCAATTTCTGACCCGTCCGCACACAGCCCCCGGGACGCTCGGCGATCGCCGGCGACGGCGCTATCGCGCCACAACGACCCGCAGCGGCGGGCCGGAGGTCACCGGTTGAGAGGGGTGCATCTCATTCCTGGGTGGCCGGAGGTCACCGGTTGAGAGGGGTGCATCTCATTCCTGGGTGGCCGGGAATGTGAAGCTGGACGGATCGACCGGGCACGGGGTTCGTGGTCAGCCGGTAGGGGCACGATCAATTTCGTTGACCGGTTGTCGACTGCTGCACCGGTGCTTCGGCTCAGGCCGCGAGATGTAGCCATTTTTGTGCCCAAGTTTCGTTTACGACCACAACGATGTCGGCAGCGCACGCCCTCGGAGCTTCAACGGCGGGCCTTGGTGTCACACCAGTTGCGGGGTGCCGGTTAACCTTGAATCATGATCGATCTGGACGCCGCCAACCATGTCGCAGCCGTAGTGGACTATGAGGCAAAACTGTTGGAGTTGAACAAGCACGCACACGCGACCGCTGTCCGGCTGAACGACTACATCGCAACTGACTGGGAGCTGCATCTGGACGGCGCCGTGCGGGCGGCCCGGCGGTGGAAGGAAGCCCTGGTCGAGGTGGAAGCGGCACGTGTGGGATTGGGATTAACAGACGGAGAAGTTGCAAGCTGAAGCCAGCGATGGAAAGTGCGTGGCCAGTGACCTGCAGCCGCCCATTGTTGGTGGAGCTGACACTCGGCCTGCATAAGGTTCATGCGGCGTCGGGCCCGTCCCAGGAGCGGGCGATCGCCGTGAGCTTGCGGATGTCGAAGACACCGGCGTCGAGGTGGCCCATGATTTCGAAGTCGACCCCGGGCCGGTCCACGATGATGGCGACGGCGTCCAAGTAGGCGTGGGCCATGGTGCGGTGGTGGCGGTTGGCGATCGTTCCGGGGTTGCGGACCGTCGCGGCACGATGCGCGACGACGGCCTTGCGCAGGAGCTCGTGGAGTGCCTTGTCGGCCACGTCCATGGCCACGCGGATGTCTCGGCTGCGCTGTTCCGAGATGGGGAAGGCGAGAACACTCATAGCGGGCTCCTTCAGGATCGACTTCGTTGATGTACTCAGCCAGTGTGCGGCTGGAAACTTTCCGCACAACTGCCAGCTAGTATCCCCAGTCCTGCCACATCCGGAGCACCTTGCGTGCGTGCCACTGGACTTTCCACAGGAGCCAGGCCGGGTCCAGCCACCGCAAGACGAACGGGATCACGGCGGTATTGCATTCAGGGCAGCGAAGCACCACCCAGTGGGGTTTGTAGAGTCGCTTCCAGTCATCGCTGTGCCTGCTGTAGGCCACAGCCAGTGAACCAGCCCGACAGATCATTTCGTCGATGCCTTTGAAGGCTGGCCCGGACTGCGCCGGGCAGCGGAAGGGCTTGTCGTAGTTGGCGCGCATGATTTTCACAGAGCTGCCTCCTTGGCAGAGGGGCGGGCAGGGTGGTTGGTCTCGTAGGCCTTGGCCGTAGCAGCCTTCTTGGCCCGGTGCACCTGGACGCTGTCGGGCATGTCGCCCTCGCCCGGGCTGCCGTCAAACTCTTCGACTTCCTGGCCGGGCATCCCGTGTTCCTCGCAGGGGCGCTGACCGGCCCAGCCATGGTTGCGGCAGTACGGATCGTGGCTTCCGTAGTCGTCGCAGGTGCAGCAGTAGCAGTTGGTCCTGGTGAAGTCCCACGCTTCGGCGGTGACTTTGCGGATCCGGATTCCGCTCGGGTCCTTGAGGGTTTCTGTCCAGGACTCGGTGCCGTCCGGGCCGGTGGCCAGGTCGGTGATGACAATGTCGCGGCGGGTCACAGTGCTGCCTCTCATCCGTGCCGGCGGCTCCGGCGTTCACACCCCATGTGTACGGCGGTGCGGGGATTCTTTCCGCCGCGCGGTCTCATGGCGCCGAGGTCCGGGTCAGTCGCAGCCAGGAGACGGCACGCGACGGAATGCCGATCGCAATGCGGTCATGAGCTTCATGGATGGCCGCGTCCCGGTCATGCATCCGCCGGGGATGGACGCCGCCGGATGCGTCGAGGGACTCCACTCCCCACTCCACGGTGCCTGCCTTCTCCAGCGCGTCCAGCACGGCGCGGGCTTGGTGGGCCACGTGCAGGTCATCGGGCAGGTCGGCGCCCAGGGGTGCTCCACACGAACAGGACCAGGCGCCATGCTCAAGCTCTGCGAAAGCGTGGGGCCTGAGCGACTCCGCGATGAGTTCCACAAGGTCAGGTGTGACCACGGTGTCACTCATCGTTATGGTCCTCCGGGTGGTCAGTCACCAGGGAGCCACCGTGGCGTACAGGGACCGCGGTCCAGTCCACGGACCCGTCCGGGTGTTCAGCGTCCTTGGCGGCGATGCAGTCGGTGAGGTAGCTCATGAGTCCTTCCCTTGGCATCGGTCAAGACTGGCCATCGCCTTGTCGATCAGCTTCGGCTCGGCCAGGAGGTCTACGACTTCTTGGATGGCCGCCCGGTATCCGTTCCAGTAGGAGGTGGCCAGGTTCGGTTCTGCGGGGGACGGCGGGATCTTGCTGGCAGATTCAGCGACCGCCCCTGCGAGCCATTTGAAGCCCGACCGAAGTGATTCCACCTGGAAGTCCGAGGCGACGGCGGCCAACACGGCGCCGGCGATGTTCCGCTGCCTGCCACCGACGAACGGCACATTCTGAGCCGCGGCGACTGCCTTCTCGGCTGCATGGATGACGGAGGCGGGGATGGTCATGTCTCGCTCGCTTTCGGGTAGGGGTTGGCGTAGTTGGTGGCACCGCTCGTGCTGGCGTAGACACCCTTTTCCCATGCGTCGTGCAGCGAACCAATGCCGGCCCCGGTGAGGGCTTGGGCGATGGGTTCGCACGCCCGGAGGCAGTCGTCGCATGCGATCACTGGGCCGCCTGAATGGGTTGGGCAGTGGACGCCGGCGCGATAGAGGGCCCGCGCGAGCAGGATCTCCCTGTCCGTCATACTGCCGGCTCCCAGAGGACGGTGGCGGTCCCGTCCTTCGACGTCCAGCGGAGGATTGCCTCAGCGGGTTGGGTGACTTCGCCGTCGTCCCTGTCGGAAGGGTCCAGCTCCATCCAGCCGTCCTCCCACTCCTTGCGGAAGACCGTGGGGTAGTCGGGGTTGGTGCTGGGGGTCGAGATCAGGGTCCCGTCCGGCAGGGCCTTGAGTTCTTCCGCGGTGATGAGGACCCGGGCCGCCTTTACGGTGAGCACGTCTTCCAGGGCGTTGACGACATCCCAAGCGGCATCCTCGAGGTCGGACAGGACGAAGCTGTGATTGAAGTGGGACTGAATCTGCGGAAAGACCCGCGCGTACAGTTCGTCCTTGGTGGTCATCGTGCTGCCTTTCGGTACGGGTTGCGCTGCTTGTTGCGGGGATTCTCGACATGGAAGCAATGGGTGTGCCCTTCGTCCCAGGCGTCAGCCTTGGCGCTTTCGAGGGCGGCATCGAATTCTGCCTTGGCGGCGTCCCTGATGGCCCACCAGTCCTCGGTGGAGCGGCCGGGAACAGTGTCCTGACGCAGGGCATAAGCCAGGCGGGCGGACTCCAGCACCTCGGTGGTGTCAGGTGTCGTTGTCGTGGTCATGGATGCCTCCAGGTTTATGCCGGCGTCTCCGGCGTCTGGACGGCATGTGTACGGCAGGCGGCGTTTGTTACCGACCGTTGTTGTCCATGCGTTGGAGGGCCAGGGCGGCCCCCTTGTCGTCGTGCATGCGCCCGCCAGCGATGATTCCTGATGGCGCCCATCCCGATTCGACCAGGGCCTGTGCCTCGGCGGGTGTGAAGCCCGTTTCTGCCATGTGCCTGGCCAGCTCGTCGCCCGTCGGGAAGACCGGCGACACGGGGGAGCCGAGGGTGATGGTTTCCCATAGCTGCCATCCGGGACCGCTCGGCGGCTCGGTGGGCGTCCAGCCTTCTGTCTCGGGGTTGGTCAGGTGTCCTTTGCCTTCGCAGTCCTTGCACCAGCCCCAGGTGGGGCCGACGCCGGATGCTTTCAACAGGCCTTTTAGACTGGCTCTGTCCAGCCCTCTCCAGTGGGTCAGATCGGAGACGGGAAGCCCGGTCAGGCCGGTCAGGAATTCGAGGATGTCTTCACTGGGGCGGCGAAGGGTGGCGGACATGTATTCCGTGGGCTTGTTGCGAAGGGCGGACAGGTAAGGGTGGATGGGCCGGTCCCGTCGCTGTTCCACAATGTCCTCGGCGAGCATGTCCCTGAGTTCACCGAGACGGTACAACCAGGCGAACGCTCCGGTGTCGCCGGAGCCCTGGCAGGTGGTGCATGTTGGCGACGGGGGCATGGTGTACCCGGCCCAGGCCTCGTTGAGGGGCTGGGTGAAGTCGAGGGGTACGCGCATGATCTTGTAGCTCATGGCGGAGTCTCAGCCGTTGGCCGCGGTGGCGTGGTCGGCGTTGCAGTGTTGTTGCAACCAGGAAGCCTCGTGCTGGGGCAGGTCGGTGTCGTAGCCTTCCTCGTCGCAGGGCCCGACAAAGAGAATGTCGCCGACGATCACATCGGTGGGAAAAATTGAGCTGGTGGACAGTGCGATTGCGGTGGCTCGGGGGTTGAACGGCATGCCGAGGAGCTTGCCTTCTTCGCAGAGGTAGGCGTTGATGTCATGGTCCCGGATGCCAATCATCTGGATGTACCCACCGACGGCGTCTTGGATCGCCTTGAGCCCCGGATCGATATCGATGACCGTAGGGGCGGTTTCAGTGTTGGACGGGATGAGCAGTGCACGCATGATATTTCCTTTGACTGATGGACTTGATGGACACCATGTGTGCGGATGCGGCATTATCGGGTGCTGTCGTTGACAGCCAGGTGCAGCCCGCGGGCCCTCGTGGCATGTTCCAGGTCGGCGATTGTCTTCGGTGGCCCCATGATCAGCAGGACCCCGGCGGCTCCTCGCTTCACCAGGATGAGGGAGAGTTCATCGGCAAACGTCCACGTTGATTCGATGCAGTGCCGGGCGTCGATGGTGGCATGGCAGCCGGGGGTGATCCTTGCTTCGGTGCTGAGGCGGCGGGCCAGTGCCCGACTGCCGGCGATGCGTGGCAGGATGAGGCTGATCGGCTTGGGGTTTTGGCCGTGCCGCCGCCGGCGATCTTCCCTGGCAACGCGGCGGGTCATGGGCGCCAACACGCCTGGGGCCGGCAAGCTGTCCAGTGCAGCTCGCAACTCGATGATCCTCGCCTCGTGCTTCATGATTTGGTCGGCAACAAGCATCGGGTCACGAACCAGGCCACGGGCGGCCGCTGCCTTGCCGGTGCGAAGTTCTGCAATGATCGCCCGCCGGGTGGCAATGGCGCCCTTGAGCCGGCGTTTGGTCTGCGCCAACGCCGAAGCCCCGTCGTCCTCCAAGTCATAGAGATGGGCACGCTGGTCGGCGCGCTTTACCCGATTGACCAGGCTCTGACCCCGTGCGACGTCTCCCCGGGGGTCCCAGACGTTCATGCGGACACTCTGGTTGCGATGTAGTGGCTCAGTCCGGCGACGCGGGCGGCCACGACCTCCTCCGATTCGAGGACCTGGACGGTGCGGCTCGGGTGCGCATCCAGGGGGTGGGGGATAACAACGTGGGCCTTGGTGATCAACCAGCCCTCGGACAATCCGCGCGCCTGCAGTTCCCGCCAGGCTCCAATTTCCTGGCTGATAGGCTCCCATTCCTCATCGGCGTAGAGATCGCGGATTTCAACTGTCCGACGTTCACGGTGGGCTGGGGCGTTCCAACGCTCCTCGGACTCCGCCCGCGCCCGCGTCCGGACGGATCCCCAATCCACGGCGACGGTGACCTCGGCCCAGGTGTGCAGCAATTTTTGGGCATCTCGGATCTTGTCTACAGTGCGCTGGACATCGGAGGCGAGGCGCTGGTTCAGATACTTCATCCGGGTGTCGTAATCGTCGGCGGGCTCATCCACTGAGACGCGGCGTGTGGGGTGCTGGCGGTCAGTTCTCGGGTATACCGTCTGCTTGCCCCACACCGCCCGCCGGAGCCAATTGTCCCGGAGGCCCCGTGCGGTCAATTCCACGTACTGATCCTGCAGCTCAAGAAACGTGTCACGTTCCGAATCGCCCAGGGTATCGGGAACGGTGATGAGCTGGGCGACAGACATCTCGGCCAGGCGGTGCTTGATGGCAAGTTGTTCAAGGGTTGGCACGGATTCTCCAAAAAATTGGGTGGATTTGGAGGTCATGTGTGCGGACAACGAAGGCTTGGCCTTCGAGGGACGCGTAATGTCGGCAAGCAGGTTGCCTGGCACAGAAGGCCAGCCCATAATTTGGCTCATGGGATACGAGGCAAAGTTGATGGCAGCAAAGGCGAAGCGGCGCAGCTCTGCTTACCGCATTCGACGCCTCGGAGGCGTGAGGGACCAAAAGCCAACGCGCTGGGTGAAGGCCAGTACCGCACTTTGGGGAACATTGTTGACATTGCTCATCACCGGCGCCGGAGTCTGGGTTGCTTATCTGGGCGTGCAGCAAAACATCGAAGCGAACGCGATAGCTAGAGACCAGTACGGACTGTCTTTGAAGGCGTCCACCGCTTCATCTTCGGTCGCTCCGCTGGCACCCGAGATGCTTTCTGACGGCAGGATGATTTATGGGGGCAAAATTTGGGGCAGCGCACCGGAGTTGGCCAGTGGCTACACAGGCCCTGTCGCCGATACGGCAGTCGGCCCATCCCCAAAGCCGACATCAACCCGGATCAACGGGGTTGGTGCTGATACTGCGGTCGGCCCGCCCGCAGCTGCAGGCGCTATGCATTTCAACACGGCGGCGACTGGCAACAGCCAATGGCTAAGCCCGACCAGACTCGCCTTCTTTATCGCTTCCGCAGTGGCGATCCTGGGGACCGCCCTCTGGTTGTTCTTGAGGTCTTCGAGCGTCTACGTCATCAACACGCCGCGCGGCAAAAAACAGATCCTTCGACGGGCTCATTGATTCGCCACCCAACGTCAGTCTGTCCAGAATTTGCCGGTGGTGTAGTGAGGTTTCGGCTCGATGCCACGGCGCAGCAGCCGCCGCGCCATCCTCCGTGTCCAGCGGTGGGAGTGTCGCTCGGAACCGTGGAAGACGGTCCACTTCCTGGCCATCAGTTGGCCCCTTCCCTGTTGGCCGCGAGTCTCTCCTGCCATTGGGCCCAGGTATGGCCGTTGATGGTCACCGTGTCGGCAAATGCCCTGCCCAGCCCGACGGCTTCGGCCAGCGGGAACCGGGTTCTGGCCTTGAACTCGCCTGTCCGCGAGGAGGGCATCGACTCGTATACCCAGCCTTCGCCATCCCAGCAGCTGCCTTTGTAGAGGACCGCGTACCGGCCCGGGGAACGGGATGAGACCGTGACGGTGAAGAGGTCCACGTCGGGCTGGCCACGCTCGGCGCCGGTTGGCAGGAATGCGAACTCGGTTGCGTGCTCGAGCAGTTGCTCGGAGGTGAGAACGCTCTTTTTCATGCTGCTGTTGACCGTTGCGTTGTTTGACGATGGGGCCGCCGCCGGGCTTGACGACGAAGAGGGTTTGAAAGCGCCCCGCCAGGATGTTCCTGGCGGGGCGTTCGTGGTCATGGTGGCGGCGTGATTGTCTTGGCTGCCGGTGGTTATTCGCTGAATTCACTGACTGCTGATTGTGCTGCGGATTGGTCCACGATCGCGCTTTTTGTTGAGCGGGTGGCCATGAGCGCGGCGAGGGCGAGGTTGTTGATGGTGCGGGGGTAGCCGCGGGAGGCTTGGTGGATGGCGGTGATGGCGTCTTCGGAAAAGAGGGGATCTGATCGGCCGGCGAAGCCGAGGTGTCCCTTGATGTAGGCGCCGGTGTCCTCAAGGTTCATGCCGCCAATGGTGAACCGTGTGCCGATGCGTTGGTCCAGCGCGGCCATGACCGCCAGTTTCAATCGTCTGCGCAGGGTGGGCTGGCCGATGAGTAGCAGGGCGAAGTGCGACTCCGTATCCATCGAGACGTTGCTGAGCATCCTGAGTGCTTCGAGGTCCTCATTGGAAAGTAGATGTGCCTCGTCAATGACGATTACCGGCAGGCGGGAGCGTTCGTCGAGTTCCCCGGCGAGCAGGGACGCTGTCTGGGCGGCCAAGGCTCCGGAGAAGAACGAGGGTGTGGCTCCGAGCGCGGTAACGATGGTCGAGCGGATCCCACGGATCCCGATGGTCGGGTCCGGGATGTAAATAATTTGATGCCGGGCCGGTTCCAGCTGCGCCAGCGCGGCACGGGCCGCAACGGTTTTCCCTGCCCCGACTTCCCCGGCGATCACGCCCATTCGGCGTTGATCGATGCACCAGGAGATGCGTGCAACGGCCTCGCGGTGCCCGGGGTGCTGGTTCAGGGCCGCCGGCGGGATGTCACGGCCAAAGGGCATGCGGGTGAAACCGAAATAGGATTGCAGGGTGTCGATCTGGCTCATGACTGCTCCGTGCTCGTAGCGGGCTGGGGATGATTCGTGGTGGTGTGGTCGTGGAGGTCGGCGAAGCTGATCGGGGCGCCGGTGAGGGACGCGCGGTGCCGGGTCGCGACCAAGTCCAGGTAGTTGATGCCCGTGTTGATGGTGGCCGCGGTGTCGTTGTCCTTGACGGCGTTGGTGACTTTGGCATGCACGTGCCGGCCAATATTGACGGGTTTCGCGGTCCCTGCAGGATTACCTTGGTGGTTGTTGACCGTGATTTCCGAGTCGAGGTCGAAGGGGTCATACACCAGCTCCACTGTGGTGCCGGCCAGCAGCGGGTCCACTTCGTAGCTATTCGAATGCAGGGACACGGTTCCGGTCTTGCTGACCCTGCGGGTGTCTGACCACAGGAATGCTTGGCGGATGGTTTCCAGGGGCTGACGCACGGGGGTGCGGTGTTCCCAGGACGCTTCCCACCGGGCCAGGGGTGTTTGCCCGGTACTGCTGTGTTGCTGGTGGTGGTAGACCATGTTCACCCATGCCGTGAACAACGTGTTCAACTCTTCCACGGAGCTGATTTGCGAGCCGGCTGACGGGTCGGTGCCCGGGAGCATGGGCGTGTCGGTGACGGTGATTTCGCCCAGGAACTGGCTCGTGACAGTGTTGGTAGGGTCGGCCACGCGGCGAGGTGCCCCTGATGGGGTCCTTTTCCGCGTGGCCTCCCTCCGAACCGGACGTGCCAGTTTCCCGGCATCCGGCTCTCCT
>NZ_JAJLOZ010000069.1:0-24192 GCF_025548615.1 Arthrobacter sp. A2-55
GGTGCCTGGCGGCCATGATTCGGTTCTGTTGCCGTCCGCACACATGGGGTGCATGACATCTATTGGAATTGACCTCGCCGACCTTGGCATCAACATTGCAGCCGTCCCTCAGGAGGCCCCGGAGGATGCAGATGCCCCTGCCGGCCGCAACCTTGTCGAGGGTTCAACACTCGCCAAGACCCTGTACAGCATCTGGTCCGGGACGCCGGTCACCGTCGTCAACTCCCCGCCCGGGGCTGGCAAGACCACGCTCGTCACCGAGGTGGTTGCCCGCCTAAAGGACCGGTCCGATTTGAAGATCATCGTCGCTTGCCCGACCCGGCGCGGCGCGGCCGACATTGCCGAACGCATCGGGGCCGAGCTGGGGCCCGACAAGAACGGCAATCCCCAGGTGGTGCTCTCCGTCAGCAACCTGGAGCCCCCGGCCGGCGTGGCCTCCCCCAGCATGTCCGCGGGACGGAACCTGCCGGTCGTGCGCACGATTGCCTCCTGCAAGGCATCGAACCGCCCCTTGTGCGACCTGATGATCATCGACGAGGCCTACCAGGCAACGTTTGCCGACGTGACCTCCGCAGCCGACAATGCCGAACAGCTGCTGCTGGTCGGTGACCCCGGCCAGATTGGGCCCGTGGTGACCACCGACGTCTCCGCCTTCCGCGGCCGCGACGTTGCCCCGCACATGCGGGCCCCCGAGGTGTTTGCCCGGATGGACGGCGCCGACGTGCACGAACTGGGAACCACCTATCGGCTCGGCCAGGAAACTGTGGATGCCATCGCGCCGCTCTACGACTTCGCGTTCCGTTCGTCCCGCCCGGACCGGTTCCTGACGGATGAAAACGGTGACCGGGTCGCCGAAATCACCCCCATCATGCTGCCGGAGGTCGAATCGGCGGACTCCCTGGAAATCCCCCAGCTCATTGCGGAGTACGCGGCAGGGCTGGTCGGCGTGGAACTCGTCGAAACGGACGACGACGGCAACCAGTCCGCACGCCCGCTCAAGGCCGCCGACATTGCCATCGTGGTTGCCCACAACGCTCAGTCCTCCTCGATCACGGCCATCCTGCGATCACTGCGCATTGAAGGGATCTATGTGGGAACGGCCGACAAAGCCCAGGGCGGCCAATGGCACGCGGTAATCGCCCTGGACCCGCTGGTCGGCTACACCACCGCCGGATCCCACCAGCTGGCCCCTGGGCGCCTGTGTGTCATGGCCAGCCGCCACATGAGCCACCTGACGTGGATGTACCAAGACGGGTGGGAGGACGCCCTGACAGACCCCGACATTGACCAGGGCGAGGCACGAGTCGGGCGGACGGTGCGCAGGGCCCTCACCGCCGAATAGCCCCTGAAAGTGGCTCACGGATGCTCGGAACGGATCTTCACATTGGAGGCACAAACCTGGCCGGACATCCTGTGCGACCGGCGGATCCAGTCCCGCATGGCGAACCATCTGTGGGACTGAATAGCCGCAACGTGCGGACGCCTGCATGGGTATCCTTCACTAGACAGGAGAACCTTTTCGAATGACGTCGGAAGTCAGGCGTTACCGACATCGTCCAGATTTATTCGCTGTTGTCCGTCCCATGGTGTGTGGCATCGTCGTTCTCTGACGGCACGACCGATGAGAGGAGAACGCGAGCCATGTACCGCAAGACAGGGAGGGCACTTAGGACGGTCACGACATCGGCGTAGGAATCAGCACCGAATGGCGTTACGTCGAAGTCCATGTGTGAAATGTGATTCCTCAGGTTCTCGCGGAGATCATTCCGGACTTCGGAAAACTTGCGCCCCAAGTAGGGTGCAAAAGACTCACTTTGAAGCACAGAGTCCGAAGGGTGCAGAACCGCGTTAATGTCCTGAGGGATCCGCTCGGACTCGCGATCAGGCGTCTCGCCTTGCGCGCGCAGAGCGGCGTCTTCGATTGTGCGCATTGAAAGCACACCTTCGATGACTTTGTAGAATGACAGTGCTTGGTATAGCGGTTCAGACGAACTCAGTCCTTCTCGGTAGCTGGTCAGCAGTCTGCGTTGCTCCGGCGTCGATGCCCATTGACCAAGGGCGAGTCTTTTGACTGCGCCGATGGCGATCTGCGAAAGCTGCCTCGCCTCAGTGGCGGTTTCGAGGATCTCACGACCGGTAGTGATGAGAGCAACCTGGTGGGTGAATGACAGCTGACTCAAAAAGGGCATCACGACGTCATGCGTTCGGGCCGCAGCGTCTTCGAAGTTTTCAGCACGGCACCGGATCCTGACATAGGAGAGCCGATGTTCGCGATTGACACCGAGTGTCAGTTTCTGTGTTGTCGGGGCGTCTGGGGTCATCTTCAGTTCAACCACAATTTGACTCTTGCCCGCAGGAGCTTCGATCAGACTGTCACCGGTCGACTCAAGGCTTCCGAAGTTGAAATCACTGCTGGCTGCCTGAACCCCTGGCACACCGAGACGATAGACCACGACGTAGTCGCCTATGGACCCCGTCGGGCCGTTGGCCAACTTCGAGCGAGGATCAGATTCAGGAAACGTCGGAACGACCGCGTACTTCATTTCTTGCGTCACTATCGGGCGAGCGGTAATCGCTGGCTGTCCGAGCGGAGCGCTGCTCACGGTCTCGTCCTTCCTCCGTGAGCGTGAGGTCAACGAGCCGCCTGATCGGCTGGTGGTTTTCTTTCTCCTGCTGTTTGCCAAGGGCCCTCCTCCGGTACACAACGGCCGTCTCCAACGCCGTGATAACTCTACGACTCAGGTTCGACGTTTAGAACTGGGGCCGCCCCCTGACGGGCCGTCAAGGTCGGGATGAAAGATTGACCGAAAGCCGGCCCTCTTCTGGAGCATGTGCAGACGATCTCGGAAATCTTTCGAAAGTGCGTGGTTTCGCAGTCGTCACTTACCCGTCTACCCCGCCCGCAAAGATCCCAGTCAATGGGCGCTAGCCGGGACTCTCCGCGTCGCGTGGTCCCCTTAGAGCGTGTTTCCGCTCCATTCAACCTCAGACCCTGCCAACAGCGGGGGCCACCACAGTCTTCGCGATGGCCCCCGCTGCTGGCGAATGGACGCTTCTATCGGGTGGCGTGCTGGCGGCGCCGGACCTCGACGGCAACGACCGGGGCCAGAAGCAGTAGCGCCAGGATGGACTGCCCGTTGAAGACGGTTGTGGTGGCGCCGGTGATGATGCTGGCGGCGATGAGCGTGTACTGGAGGATGCGTGTTTTCATGCCCTCCATGTGTGTGGCGGTCCTGGCAGTTGCCAGAAATTAAGGACGGTTTGAGTTCGCCTGGCTATGCAATCATTCGCTGTTGGAGCGTGTCGAGCAGGAATTCAGCGATTGTCACGGTGCTATTCAGGGCGAGGCGTGCGTGTGCTTCCGTGGCTAGGCTTTCCGACGCGCGGCCATGGCCGGTTCCGATTTCGTTGCGCAGCTCGGCAATGCACAGCACGGTGGTTGTGAGGGTGCGGAGAATCTTCTGCATTGTTTGGCTCGCCTCTGAGCTGCCGGGGACGCTCTCTGCATTGACTTTCAGGCTCTCCCCCACCTTTTTGTAGAGCGAGGGTATGTCGTCCTTGCCCGGGATCTCCACCCCTTGCTGCTTCAAGATCAGCTTGAACAGGCTCTCCAAAAGTTCCTTGGAGGAAGAGATAGCCGATGCGGGGTCTTTGGCCAGGCCGTCCTTGATCCGCTGCAGGTGCTCATGGAGGACGCCGGCATCCGTCAGGATGGGCTGGGCGGCGATCACCTGAGGGACGTCGCCATGAAACGAGGTTCGCGGCTTGACCTTGTAGAAGAATCGGCCGTTGTTTTCACCCTCGGCCATCATCTGATAACCATCCCGGTGAAGCACGGTGTTGTAGAGCTCCACGAGGCCCGCCGCCTCGGCTCCACCACGCGCAAGTGGGTGGACTGTCATCTCCAGGAACTTGATGAATGTCTCGTCGTCACCCCAGAGGAGATTGAATCGCCGGTCGGTGAAGACGTAGCTGGCATCCCAGTCGTCGTTTCGAATCCGGTGTTGATGCACATCCTGGTAAGCGTCCTTGTACCGATTGTCCGTGCTGGGGAGCGCGCGCATGTTGAAGATGTGGGCCAAGAATTCTGCCTCCCCCAGCTCGCCAGCCCACTTGATGGATTGCAACTGGTAAGCATCCATAAGGTGGCGCCTGGTGGGCTCCGTGATCTTGTTGTCTACGGGGCCGTTCGCTTCTGATACTGGGCCCCATCCAAAATTTCCCATGGGATCAATCTAGTGGAGAGCGGACGTAGCTCTGACTGGTTCTCCGTCCCTATGAAGACTTCCGCCCTCCCAGCGAGTACAGTCCCAAATCAACGTCTCGCGCCGTCCAGGTCTGACCGTAATGGAGTGCTGTCGCCTTCAAACCTTCGACAATCCCCATGTACCGCCCGTACCTGCCTCGTGCTGCCGTCAGTTCCAGATCGAGCTCCTTCAGGCCCTTCTGGGCGCGCGTGTCGTAGACGGCCATCCGGTCCGGAGCGGCGGCAAGGAGCAGTGCTGAGGCGAGGGCATCCCCTGACTTGAATCCAGGCAGTGATGAGAGGGCCAGGCGGCCGGCGGCGGCGGCATCCGGTGTGGACAGATCGGGGTCGTTCGCAGCCTCGACGGCGGTGCGGGTCTCGTTCCGCACCTGGTGGTCGGGCAGGTTCATGATGTGGCGGACCCAGCGGGTGTCGGCCCGGAGACGCTTCCAAAACAGCAGGGCCCCGATGTCCGCCTTTCCGATGCTGCCCGAGGTGCCCACCCGTGCCGCGACTTCGAAAAGGACCTCATCATAGGACGGCCCGGCTTCGGTGAAGTAGGCGGTGTGCGCGTTGAGTAGTTTTGCCCACGCTGCGGGGCCGAGCAGGACTGGGGCGGTGTCAGGAGCGGTCATGGCTTCACCATCTCACGACTCGCCCGCCGGGCCGGATAGGCGTCCCGAGTCGTAGCGGTCCAACAGCCTGGCCGGTCTACGCATGTTTCCAGGCAGTAGAGGTTCGAGCTTTTTTGGAGGCAGAGTGTTCATCCTTCCTGCGACGACGGAGGGCAGCCCCGGCGACTTGGTGGTCTCCGCCAGCGACATTGTCTCCGGGAACGCCTGCGCCTTCACGGCCGTCCGCCGGCTGGATGCCCTGCTGGGCCGGATCGAGCCTCCGACACGGCCCAGGGACCAGATGCTGGAGCTGACCGCGGCCCTCGGTGACACCCATGAACAGGCGGTCCTGGACCGCTTGCGCGACGCCCACGACAGCCGCGTCTTCGAGGTGCCAGCCGTCACGGCGTACTCCCGGGACAATCTCCTTGAGGCCCATGCGGCAACCCTGGGCGCCCTGGCCGGGCATGATGAGGTCGTCTACCAGGGCTCCTTCTTTGACGGGACGTTCCACGGGCGAGCCGACTTCCTGGTCCGCCACGGCAACGGCGCATGGACGGTGGCCGATGCCAAGCTGGCCCGCTCCGCCAAGCCCGCGGCCCTGCTGCAGTTGGCCGCCTACGCAGACCAGCTCATCGCCGCCGGTGTCCCAGTGGCCCGCGACGCTGTCCTCTACCTCGGCAACGGGGCGCACACAACCCACCCCGTGGAGACCATCCTGCCCGCCTACCGCGAGGCCCGGTCACGGCTCATCAACCTTTTGGAGGTGCACCGCGCCGAGACGGGGCCCGCACAATGGGGTGACGGGCGATGGCCGGGCTGCCTGGCGCTGACGTGCCCGGATTGCCGGGAACAGATCGAGCAGACGGATGACCTCATGCTGGTGCGGGGCATGAACCGGCCCCGCCGCGCTGCCTTGATGGGCGCCGGCATACCCTCCCTGGGTGCCTTCGCCGCCACCGGACTGCCGGCCGGGGCGGACAAGAAACTGGCCGGTCTCCATCTTCAGGCCGCAATGCAGGCTGGCACGGCCGAGGTTGACGGCAGCCGCAACGGCGTCTCCTACAAGATTGTCCGACCGGAGGCCATCTCGTTGATCCCGGCACCGGACGACGGGGATGTCTTCTTCGATTTTGAGGGCGACCCCAACTGGCGGGACCCGAGGACCGGAGACTGGGGCATTGAGTACCTGTTCGGCCTCCTGGAAAAGGATGCAGACAGCCGCCCGGCTTTTGCCCCCTACGTTGCCCACAGCCGTGCGGAGGAACGGCGGGCCTTCATCGACTTCATGGCCCACATCGCCAACCGGCGCCGGGACCACCCCGGCATGCGCATCTACCACTACGCCCCGTACGAGGCGACCGCCCTGAAACGGCTGGCCGCCCGGCACCGGACCCTGGGACGGGAAGTCCAGGACCTCATCGACGCCCAGGTCCTGTTCGACCTGCTGCCCGTGGTGCGACAAGCGCTCGTGCTGTCGAAGCGGTCCTTCAGCATCAAGGCGCTGGAGCCCCTCTACATGCCGGACCACCGGGAGGGGGTGGCCACCGCCGTCGACTCGCTCGTCCAGTACGCGAAGTACACCACGGCCGTCGGGCGCGGACAGCTGGACGCCGCCCAGGACATCTTTGCCGGCATCCTGGACTACAACGAGTACGACTGCCTGTCGACGCTCAAGTTGCGGGACTGGCTGCTTACCCTGGCAAATCCCGGACAGGGGGCGGCCCAATGAGCTTCGCCCTCGCTACCGTTCTCGCCGGCTCCCTGATGGCAGTGCTATCCCTGCTGTCCCTGGCCCGGGCCGCGAGCCGGGGCATGCCCTTCGTCAGCCAGATCCGGTTCTTCCTGTCCGGAGTGCTGCTGGCACTTCACGTGCCCTCCGTCCACTTCCTGGACGGCCTCATCCTCCCCCACCTGCAAGGCCTCGGGATAGCCGCGCTGGCTGCGGCTGCATCTTTTTGGGCGGCGACGGCCATCGTCGTCAGCGTCCAGCTGATCATCCTGCCCACCAGCCGGGAGCTGTATGCGCCCTACCTGGAGGACCGCTTCGGGCACCCACGGTAGCTGGAAAAACGACAACGAGCCGGGTCTGTCTGGTTTAAATCCTGTAATAAACGGTACAGATCCTATAAAAGTCTTCCATTCTGTAATGTTTGCATCTATGGTCTAAATCACACGCACTTCCGGGCAATCACCTGAAAGCCAGCACAGCTGGCCCGGCAGAGAAAAGAGAAGGACTACCGATGAGAGTTATTGACGTTGCTCCCCCGGCCAGCGGCTTTGCCCTGGTCCTGCACGGCGGGGCGGGGGGCCGGGATTCAGTACTTACCGTTGAGGAGGAGCGGCTATACTCCGCGGGCCTCGCCGGCGCTTACCGGGCAGGGCAGGTTGTTCTGGCCACCGGTGGTTCCGCTTTGGACGCTGTTTGCGCAACCGTGAAGGAACTTGAAAACTGTGTGCTGTTCAACGCCGGCCGCGGTGCAGCACTCACCGCCCGGGGCGAGGCCGAACTGGATGCCTCCGTCATGACCGGCGACGGCAGGGCGGGGGCGGTTGCAGTGACACGGCACGCCAAGAACCCCATTTTCGCCGCCAGAAAGGTTCTGGAGGAAACCGCTCATGTGTTGCTCGTGGCACCGGGCGAGACTCTGCTTTCCGAGTGGGGCCTCGAGATCGAAGAGTCTTCATACTTCGTGACGGACTCTCGCCGGCAGCAGTTGGCAAAAGTCCAGGCAAAGGAGCTCGCGCAGTCCAGGCACGGCACTGTCGGTGCTGTCGCTGTTGACAAGCACGGTCACGTGGCTTCAGCAACCTCCACCGGCGGCATGGTCAACCAGCACGAAGGCCGGGTTGGAGACACCCCAGTGATCGGGGCTGGATCATACGCCCGTGATGGCGTCGTCGCGGTCTCGTGCACCGGCGAAGGCGAGGCCTTCATCCAGGGGGTGGTCGCCCACGACGTATACGCCCGAATGCACTACGCCGGGGCCGCTCTGCCCGATGCGGTTCGGGGAACCATTGAGGCGGAGCTGAACGGGCGGGACGCCGACGGAGGCCTGATCGCAGTCGGCGCGGATGGCCGGGTAGTCGTCGCCTACAACTCATCGGCCATGTTCGCCGCCTACGAAGAATCCGGCGAACTGGTAACCCTGACATGAGGAGGACGCTGTGATCAGGGTCAAGAACGAGATCTTTGCCCGAATGGAGGAAATGGCGCCCTCCGAACGCAAAGTGGCGAGAACACTCCTGGCCGACTACCCCAGCATTGGTCTGGCTAGTGCAAATACCCTGGCCAAGGCGGCCCGGACCAGCGCACCAACAGTCCTCCGTCTGGTGTCACGTTTGGGCATGGACAGCTATGCCGAATTCCAACGGCATTTGCGCGAAGAGATCATGCATGACCTGAACTCCCCCGTGCATCGCGCCGAACGAGTCGTGGAACACGATGGTGAGATGACCGATTTTGGGCGCATCGTTGCCGAACGCAAGGAACTCGTGGACCGACTCCACTCAACAGTGGCTCCTGGGGAGTTTGACCGGGCGGCCAAGCTTCTGGCGGCCGACGCCCGTGCCGTCCTGATCGCCGGGGGCTACTACTCGCGATTTGTCGCCGAAATCCTCGCCCGTCAACTCGACCAGATCATCCCCAACGTGGACTTCCTGGCCGATCCTCTGGGCTACGACATCGGCAAGCTCTACACCGCGCGAAAGAACACAGTCGTGATCCTTTTCGACCTTCGCCGCTACCAGCTGCCTGCCCGGCAGGTGGCAAGGCTGGCCAAAGAGGAGGGTGCATCCCTGATCGTGATCACTGACGAAGGCCTGTCCCCCAGCGCGGATGACGCCGACATCGTACTCACGGTGCCCGTGGGCGGAGTCCCGTTCGACTCTTTCGCACCGCTGATGGCTCTGGTCGAAGCCCTCGTGGAATCGGTCCTCGTCCGGACCGGATCCAAAGGCATCGACCGGATGAAGCTTTGGGAAAACAGATCGCTCATTCAACGCTCAGCCGCGGCAGAAGCACGGCCCAAGAAGGAGTCCTGATGCAACCAACGAAATCCAGCACCAGCCAAGCCCCATTCATCATCCCCACCCCGGACCAACGTCAGGTCCGGACGCCCATGGTCAGCCTGAAAGGTGTGGATAAACATTTCGGCAGTCTCCACGTATTGCGGAACATCGACCTCACCGTCATGTCCGGAGAGGTGATTGTCGTTGTGGGGCCTTCCGGGTCTGGCAAGTCCACGCTTTGCCGGACCATCAACCGGCTTGAGACGATTGACGCCGGCGAAATCTATATCGACGGCCGGGCCCTCCCGGCCGAAGGCCCCGGCCTGGCAGAGCTTCGTTCTGACGTTGGCATGGTATTTCAGTCCTTCAACCTCTTCTGTTAAGTAGCCGTTTTTGAAACCGCCAGTCCACGTAAGTGGAACCGCGCTTCCACGGACCGGGTACCGGCCACCAGCCCTCGCTGATGTCCGGCACCCGTCGCGGCCCGCCCTGTATCGTTGTGATCGGGGCCTGCCGGCTAGTTCCAGTGGTCCCCGGCTTGGCGTTTTCGCATGTTTTCTTCACGCCGCATATCAACCGTTCCAAGTTTGATGTGTCGTGAATTGTTCGCCAGCCGATTCACGATCGAGTCTGCCGCGACTCGGTCGTGAATCATTTGGACCCAATACTCCGGCCCGGTTTGAGACAGGACCATCGTCGGCAGGCGCCGGTCCCGGTCGGCGAGGACCGTGAACAGGTCGTTGGTCGCCCGGGCGTCGATCCCTATGGTTAAGAAGTCGTCCAGGATCAACAGGTCAACGTCCTTAAGCTGGTCAAGCAGGTTTCGGTGGGCGATATGGTCGTCATGGACGCTCACCAGCGCCAACCCCAGGTTGTCCATGCGCCAGTATTTGACGCTGTGCTCGTTGTGGCACGCAGCCACCGCGATTGCGCAGGCCAGGTGGGTCTTGCCCGTACCCGACATCCCGGTGATGACCACGTTCATCTGCTCCCGGCCCCAGTCGTTCTTGGCATACCGGCCCATCTGCACCGCGTTCAGCCCGCCGCGGTCCTGGCGGTAGTCCAGCTCCGCGATCGAGGCATCGGCGAACGGGAGGCCGGCCTGGGTCACCAGGCGCTCGATCCGCGCCGAACGCCGCGACTCGAGCGCGTCGTCGACCGCTTGGCGGAACAGGGTCTCCGGCAGCACCTGCTCGTTGGCTGCGTCGGCCAGGAGCAGCTCGAGGGCCGCGGCGACCTTGGTGATTTTCAGGGCCTTGAACTTCTCGTGGTCCTCGGGGGTGAAGATGGGCATCAGAACCCCTCCTGGTAGTAGTCGGAGCCGCGCACGAACACGTGCTCGGCCAGCTGCGGCATCTCGGAGCGCTCGGGCTTGACGGTGTTTCCCGCGGACCGGGGAACCGGCGGGGCCTGCTGGTCGCTGGTGATGGTGGCCAGCACCCGTTTCAGGGTGGTGTAGGTGGGGATCGCTGCGGTGTTCAGCACCTGCCGGCAGGCCGCCTCCAGGCGGGCCTTGCCCTTCTTGCCCAGCCCGTCGAGGATGTTTTGGCAGTCCAGGTAGCCTTGGGCCTCGATGGCATGCCGGTCCAGGACCTTGGTGATCACCTCGCTCGTGGCCGGCCCGTAGGCCTGGGCCCGGTCCAGGAACCAGGTCCGCGACCACAGGTTGGCGATGTTCTGGTGGGCCGGCGGCACGTGCTCGCCCAGGGTCGAGTACTGGCCCTTGCGCCCGTATTTGCGTGGGTTTTCGCAAACGATTTCCTCCCCGGAAAACAGCGTCACGCTGGTGTCCGTCAACCGGGCCCGGAGGGTCTGTCCGGCCAGCCGGTAGGGTGCCGAATAATTTTGGTAGTCGCAGGTCACATGGTAATTTCGCCCGACCTTGAGTTGTTTCCAGGTCACTTGCGTGAAGCGTTGCCCCGGCAGCCTCCCGAGGCGGGAGGCCTCCTCGGTGGTGAAGATTTCCCGCTTGCTGACCCCGTAGGGGTTCTTGAGGTCGTTGATCTCCTCCACCTGCACCTCGACGGCTTCGTTCAGCTCCTGGATCGTGTGCCACGCCTCATGGCTTAGTCGCCCGATGATCCGGTGGTTGGCGGTGCGCACCGCCCGCTCGATGGCGCCCTTGTCGCGGGGCGATTTCACCCTGGCCGGCACGATGGCGGTGCCGTAATGGGTGGCGAACTGGGAGTAGCGGTCGTTGAGCAGCCGCTGGGGATCCTTGCGCTGGGGCCGGTAGGTGGCGGTCTTGGCATTATCCGGGATCAGGATCTGCGGCACGCCGGAAAAATACTCCAGCGCCCTGACGTGCAGGTCGATCCATGCCGCAAGGTTCATGCTCAGCGAGGCCCTGGCGAACACCATCCCCGAGTACGGCAGCACCGCGGCGAACAGGTACGCCTTGGAGACCTGGCCGGTCAGCGCATCGGTGACCGGCAGCGTTTGCCCCGCCCAGTCGACCTGCATCGTCCTGCCGGGCTCGTGGTGGATCGTGGCCGACAGGTCGTTGGAGGCCACGTGCTGGGCGAACAGGGCGCAGAACTTCGAATACCCGTACTTGCGATGCTCTCCCGCCCGGATGACGTAGCCCTGCCAGGCCTGCTGCAGCGTGAAGTTCCGGTCATGTTTCATGGACCGGTGCACCGCCTCGAAGTCCGGCTGCTCGTACTGCTCGGACTTCCTTGACCGGCCGTCGGGGAACCAGTCGTGCAGTTGCCGGTCGGTGAGTTCCTCGACCTGGGCCGGGGTGGTGATGCCGCGGCCGGCCAGGACCTTGCTCACGGTTGAGATGCTGCGCCGCGAACAGTTCTCGCTCGCCACGATCTCGCTGTAACTGCGGCCCTGCACCAGTAGCCGCATGATGACACGATGATCCGTCATCGTTTCTCCTCGAAGGGTCAAAGCGCAACACCGGGTGTGTTGCAGCTATGCCCAGCGAAACACATCCAAAGACCCGGTTCCCGGTTTGTGGAGCTGCGGTACCACTTGCGTGGACTGGTGGTTTCAAATGCCGCTATTTAACACTCTTCGCCCACCGCACCATTTTGGAGAACCTCACACTGGCTCCAATGAAGGTACGCAAGCTCAAAAGCAAGGACGCCGAGTCCGAAGCGCTGCAGTTGCTGGAACGGGTCGGGATCGGCGCGAAGGCCCACGCCTACCCAGCCGAACTTTCCGGCGGACAGCAGCAAAGGGCGGCGATAGCCAGAGCACTGGCGATGCACCCCAAGGTGATGCTGTTCGATGAACCGACGTCCGCGCTTGACCCAGAAATGGTCAACGAGGTCTTGAACGTCATGACATCACTGGCAGCTGAGGGAATGACGATGGTCGTGGTGACCCACGAAATGGGATTCGCCCGCCGCGCCGCGGACCGTGTCATCTTCATGGACCAGGGCGCGATCGTCGAGACAAACACACCGGATGCGTTCTTCGACAATCCCAAGACAGAGAGGGCACGCGCGTTCCTGGCCTCTGTCCTCTCCCACTGACCGGGACCCCGCCACATTCTTTGTACCCCCACCTGGAAGACAACCGTCCTCCAACAAATCCCCGAAAGGCACCACCATGTTCAACAATGCTGTTGTACGCCGGCGAACGATTATCACCGGAGCCCTACTCTCCACAGCGGGCCTGGCCCTGAGCGCCTGCTCCGGCACCACCGTCAACATTCCTGGCGCGGACGGATCAAGCACCGCCTCTGCAGGCAACGATGCCGTCGTCGGCAGTGCCCCAGTTGCTGCAAGCGACCTGATTGTCTCGGGCTCAACCATGGAGAAAATCAAACAGCGCGGCAAACTCATCGTGGCCACCGCACTGGATGCCCCGCTGGTCTCTCAACAGGATCCTTCGGACCCTCAAAAAGTCAACGGCTTCGACGCTGACCTCGCCAAGATGCTCGCCGTCTACATTACGGGCAAACCGAACGTCGAATGGGTCCCGTCCGCCTCCGAAACCCGTGAGGCCCTCTTGGCCAACGGCACCGTGGACGTGGTCTTCTCGACCTACACGATCACGACCAAGCGTGCGGAGCAGGTCGACTTCGCGGGACCATATTTCATGTCCGGCCTCGCCGTGGCCGTGAAGGCCGACAACAACACCATCAAGGGCATTGACGACCTCGGCGGAAAGAATGTGATCGTCCAAACGGGAACGCCCTCCGTCTCCGAGGTCCCCGCCAAACAGCCAAGCGCGAAGATCATGCCGTTCGCCACAACCCCGCAAGGAGTCCAGGCGCTCACCCAGGGCCGCGGGGATGCCTATGTCCAGGACTACGTCCTGCTGGCCAGCCAGTCGGCCTCCAACAAGGACATCAAGGTCGTCGGGGCTCCTTTCACCGCCGAACCCTACGGCATTGGACTCAAGCACAACGACGCCGCATTTAAAACTTTCGTGAACAACTGGTTGACCGTCATCGAGAAGAAGGGCCTCTGGACCCAGGTCTGGAAGAACACGCTGGGATCCGTCGGGGACTCCCCCGCCCCGACCCCGCCGGCCATCGGGTCGGTACCCGGTTCCTGATCGAGCAATCCAGGCAACAGCGCCAGTGAGAAGACCAAGATGAACATAGCAATCGACAATATCGAGCCTCTCCTGCAAGGGCTGGGACTAACCCTCATCATGACCCTGCTCGCGGGTATCGGGTCCCTGCTCCTGGGAGTGTTCGTCACCGTGGCACGTATCAGTCCGGTGCCGTCCCTGCGGGCAGCAGCTTTTGCCTACGTGCAATTCTTCATAAACGTCCCACTCCTGGCGCTGTTGATCCTGGCGGTCTTCGCACTCCCAGCCGCCGGACTGATACTCCCGGTCGTACCGACCGTGATCATCGTCCTGACAGTCTACGAAGCGGCATACGTGGCAGAAGCCGTCCGAAGCGGCGTCAACACCGTATCGCGCGGCCAGATAGAGGCAGCCCGCGCACTCGGACTGACCCTGACCCAATCCCTCCGCTGGGTGATCGTTCCCCAAGCGTTCCGCTCCGTCATCCAACCCCTGGGCAACATCATGATCGCCCTGGCCATGAATACATCACTCGCAGCAGTCGTCGGCGTTCTTGACCTGACGGCCCACATCAACACCATCAACCTGGTCTACGCCCAACCCGTCCTCTTCTACACCGCCGGCGGCGTCGTGTACATGGCGATCGCCCTGGTCATCGGGCTAGCCACCGGTCGCATCGAACGAAAGTTGGCGATACTCCGATGAGCTTCATCTACGACGTCCCAGGCCCGCGAACGCAACGCAAAATCCGGATCGCGTCCGTGATCAGCGCACTGGCCCTGTTCGCACTGGTCGGCGCCGCGCTTTGGCAGTTCGGCTCCCACGACCAGCTCAACCCCCAGCGCTGGGCACCTTTTACCCAGTGGGTGGTCTGGCAGTACCTGCTCACCGGGTTGCTTGGTACGCTCCAGTCAGCCGGCATCGTCGCCGTCTTCGCCTCGGTCCTCGGGACGTTCCTGGCACTCGGACGCCTGAGCCGCGGCCGCCCCGTACGCTGGCTCTGCACGGCCTACATTGAAGTTGCCAGGACGGTGCCGGTTCTCCTCCTGATCTACCTAATGCTGTTCGGCCTGCCTCAACTTGGCATCAACGTGCCACCGCTCTGGAAAATGGTGATACCGCTAACGTTCGTGACATCGGCTGTCTTCGCCGAAATCGTCCGCGCTGGCATCACCAGCCTGCCGTCCGGACAGGCCGAAGCCGCCCTCAGCCTTGGCCTGCGGCAGTCCCAAACCATGCGCCTTGTCGTCCTGCCCCAGGCCCTGCGAAATATTGCACCCTCACTGTTGACGCAGTTCGTCAGCCTGCTCAAGGACACCACCCTGGGCTATATCGTCGCGTACACCGAACTGCTCTATCGCGGACAGCTACTCACGTCATACATCAACCAGCTGATCCCCACCTACATCGTTGTGGCCTTCATCTACCTTGTCGTCAGCGGCAGTCTCACCGCCCTTGCCTCACGCTTGCAGAAGCGAACAACCGCCAAGTCCACCGTTCTTCCCCTCCTCCCCCCATCGATCCCCGTTCTGGAACGCGCACAAACATGAGCCCGCCACCACCGTTGCCGGGCTTGAGAGCCATCGGAATTTCATAGGGCCCTCCCCACTTCAGGGATGGATGCCGTCCGGTCGGGCAGCACCCATCTGTCGCCCAGCGGGCTGACGGGACTAGCGCCGCTTTCTGGGCGTGTCCGCACACATGGGCAGGGAACGCTGGCGCACACCTTGCACTGGCACCGACCAAGGACTCCCCAACCCATGCCCCTTCACACCACCGCCCGGGCCGCCCAATGAGCCTACCCGGCCTGGACTTCGTTGCCATCGACTTTGAGACGGCCAACGCCAAACGCGCCTCCGTCTGCCAGATCGGCATCGCCAAGATTCGCAACGGCCAGCTCACCCACCAGGCCACCGAATTTGTTCTCCCTCCCCCGGGGTTCCAAAACTTTGCCCACCGGAACATCCAAATCCACGGGATCACCCGGCGCAAGGTGGACGGGGCGCCAAGCTGGGAGGACATCCTCCCCCGGCTGGTTCGATTTACCGGCACCCTGCCGCTCGTCGGCCACAACGTCTCCGTGGAGCGTTCGATCATCCTCCAGGCGTCCGAAGCAGTCGGCATTGAACCACCCGACTTTGAATACCTGTGCACCCAAAAACTGGCCAAGCACTACCTGCCGGACGCGCCCTCCCTCAAGCTGAACAACCTGGTGGAACGACTCGGGCTTCCCGGCTTCACCCACCACGACGCCGGAGAGGACGCCATCGCCGCAGCCCACCTGGCCATCCACTTTGCCGAAACCGCGCAGGTCTCCGACATCCACCGGCTGTGGCCCCAACCCCAGCCAGCCAGGACCCGTTACCGCCGCTGCGGCCGGTGACTGTGCTCCACCGGGAATGGCCGCACACTGTCCAGTTGATGGACACTACAAACCCGACACCAGCCCCAACCCCCGTTGTGACCGTGCCGCCGATTGGGTCCGCGGACGGGGGCAAAATCGACCTGCAGGCAGGGTGGAACGACCTGTGGACGTCCGTCACGACCGGATACCCGGGCATCGGACACACCATGGCGATCATCGGCGTCGGCATCGCTGTGCTCTCCCTGCTCAAATGGTCTTGGAACGCACGGCACGGGCGGGGCCACGGTGCTGCCGCTAGGCCCGTTCTGGGTGGCCTCATCATTGGTGCCATCCTGGCCGCGCCGGCCGTCGTCATCCCGCTGCTGCTCGGCGTGCTCAGTGTCGTTGCCAACATTGTCGTCTCACTGGTGGTCAAGGCATCCGGGGTCTGAGGCCCCATCTACGCATGTTTTTGGGTATGGGACCCAAGCTGCTGCACCGATTTCTGCTCCTCGACCGCCACCTCGCCGTCGAGCTTCACCATCCTGCCCCAAAACAACCCAAAATCCGGCTTCTTGCCCGCCATCACCCGCCGGCGGCTGCTCTCCCCCGGACCGGGGACCCTGGCTTTGACGGGGCCGCCACCCTGCTCGACAGGCCAACCCTGGACGGGGCGATCGAGGCGTTCACGGGGCTAGGCTTCGAGGTGACCATCCGCCGTGCCTAATTTGACCCGTGCCGTCACGGCCGCGTTGAGCACCCTGGGGACCGCCGTCCTCCTGCTGGCCCTCTTCCGTGCACTGAACCTGAACCCGGGCCCACTCACCTTGCAGGTGCAGTTTGCCAGCGAGCACCAGGTCGGCGCCTGGGTCGCGGTTGTCGCTCTTGCTGTGACCGGGGCCTGGCTGTTCGTCCGCAAGCTCACCTCAACGACGGTGCTGACGATCGTGGAACGGAAGGGCCGGCTCAAGGCTGCCGTGACACTGGGCGCCTACACCCTGTTTCTGGCCGCCATCGTCACCGGGGACATCCTGAACGTGGGTGCACTGTCCGCAGCGGCCCTCTACATCGCCTCACTCCTTGGCGAGCCACGGCCACCACGGCGTGAAGAACTTGATGCCGCCCCTGGCGCCACCTAGCCGACACCCTGCGCCTTCCTCCGTGGAGACGTCGACACCTCACGTTCCAGCGCCCGGTAGATGGTGGTACGGCTGACACCGAGCATCTTCCCAATCTCCTCCACCGTCATGTCCTTCTTGGCGTACAGCTCCCGCGCACGGGCAACGTCCTTGGTGCTCAAGATGGCCCGGCGGCCGCCGGTCCTTCCCCGGGCCCGCGCCGCGGCCAGCCCGGCCTGGGTGCGCTCCTGGGTCACCGAGCGTTCGAACTCGGCGAGGGCGGCGAAAATGTGGAAGACCAGCTTGCCGCCCGGCGAATTCGAGTCAATGTACTCCTCCAGCGACCGGAACCCGACGCCGCGCTCATTGAGCTCGCCAACCAGGCTGATGATGTGCTTCATGGACCGGCCCAGGCGGTCCAGCCGCCACACGACCAGCGTGTCCCCGGGACGCAGCTGGTCCTGTAGCTTCTCCAACTCGGGACGCTCAGTCAGCGACCCGGAGGCGTGGTCGGTGAAAACCTTGAAGCAGCCAGCCTTGTACAGGGCGTCCTCCTGCAAGGCAGGATTCTGGTCGGCCGTGCTCACCCTTGCATATCCCAGCAGTTCACCCATATGCCGAATGTAGCAGAACTCATCAATTCTCGAAATGGTGGTCATAGATAGTGTGCATGGGTTTTGCTACAAAACGGGGGTTTCGGGTGCCCTGCAATCACGCGGATTTTGCCGGTCCCAGCGACGAGCTCGATTCTGTTGCGTAGACGATCGTATGTGTGCCGCCCGATTTCCAGGCGCCTCGCAGCTTCAAAACGGTGGCCGGCAAGGTTTTTGACCACACCCTCACCCACTTCCCACGCTGGTTCCGACCAGTCCGCACACATGGGGATCATGACTTCACCAACCCCTGCCACTGTCTCGGCCGCCTATGGCGCCCTGATCGCCCACTCCCCTGCCCTTGCAGACGTCGACCCGCTGCTCGTTAACCGGATCATCGCCGCCGCCCAGGCTGCCGGTTTGATGCCCGAGCGGGAGACCACCCTCGAATGGGCTGTCGAATTCCAGGCCAAAGGCGGGAAACAGATGCTCATGCCCGACGAGCGGGAAGCCCTGGACTTCATCCGCATATGCACAAAGGCAGGCCTGCAGGATCCCGGAAGGCCCGTCCACCGGGAACGAACAAGCTACACAACCCACATCGGCGAGTGGATTGCTGCCCAGGCCGAGGAGGCATCTGCATGAGCACCCCCTACATCTACCGGCTCGCGGAGGGCACCGACCTGTTCGACTTCCTGGAGGACTTCAAGGCCGCCATGAACCCGATCCGGGACCGCCTCGACGCCCGGATGCTCACAGAAAAAGCGATGCGGATCATCGACCAGGCCGCCCTTCGCGGGGAACCATTGGGGTGGGCCAGCCCGTGGGACCAGGCCTGGCGCCGCTACCGGACAGAACAGTCGGAAACAAGCCGGTACCGACGGGAATTTGACCCTAACTCACTGTCAGTCACCATCGGCCGCGACCCCGAAACGCGGCGCCTGCTGGCCCGGCTGGTCATCGACGGCCACCGCGAATACCCCACCGCGTTTGCCGCCATGGACGGCGTCGAACCGTACTGGGATCGCGGTGACCTGCAGTTCGACGAGGACGACAACATCATCCCCAGCGAGCAGGAGCTGGCCTGGGTACGGACCGCCGGCAGGCGCCGCGCGGACGAGTCCATGTTCAGCTACTCACTGCGCACCGAGACCGACAGCCGAATCATGGACTTGGCCGACACCGCGGCCGGGCGGGCTATGATTCTCGCTGAGGCACTGTCCTTCGAGTCCCGGGTCGCCGAGCATGCCCAGCAGTCCGTCATCGACGGGATGCTTGCCGGCCAGCCGATGGACGGCATGGGCCCCTTCATGGCCGCGTACCGGCGAGTCCGAGGTGCCGACCTGTCCACCACCGAAGCGGTCATCAGTGAACGGCTGACACCACTGACCGCTTCCGTGTTGTTCCTGGCGGCACAGAGCCCCGTCAGCGGCCCCATGGATTTCAAGGCATCACTGGCCGAGGCTGTCGCCCACGACATCGCAGTCAACCATCTCAACGAATACAAGAAGGAAGCATGAAGACTGCATCCCATCGCCAGAGCCGTCCCTTGCACCCACTCTCCCAAGTGAGATTGGAGCTCACGGATCCGACGACACGGAAATCCTGGAAGTGGGGCCGGGCCGTGTACCTGAATCGCTCCGTCACCGCAGAGGACTATGAAAAGGCCGTCGTCGAGAACGAACACGACCTGTACATGATGAAGAGGCTCAGCTTCATCGTGACTTCCCTTCTGTTCTTCGCATTCCTCATATGGTCCTCGGTGAACCCGGCACCCTTCACTGCTGACACCAAGATTCTGGGTTTTGTTCTGCTGGCTGGCGGGATCGTCAGCCTTATCGCATGCATCGGAATCCACCTTCACGACCGATCGAATTCCGAGAAGTCTCGGAAAAAGTCACTGGGCTGGTGGAACGCACACCGCCACGAATTTGGCACGGTCATCAAGAAGTCCGGCGACAAAGGCTTCAAGAAGGCGGCGCGTGAGCTGCAGCACTTCGCTGGTCACGCCCAGCACATGCCCATGTCCACCAGTGAGGCTGCCACCGCGGAATCGATCATCCGTCACGGCATCGACATCCTGAACGAATGGGCCCTCTTGGTCAAACCGGTCGGCTTGCCGGCGGACCGCGCCGTGGTGCCCGAGGATCCGGCCAACAAGCGCGTCGATGAAAAGTATCTCCACTTCAAGTCTGAGCGTGAGCGCATCCAGGAAAAGATGGTGACGATCCTGGACGAGGCCCAGGTCCAAATGGCCATCCACGAAGAAAACGAACACCTCGTTGCGGCCTGGCATCCGGAACTGAAAGGCCACCCATGACCAGCACCGCTGCCCACGACTCCTCACCAGAGGCCCGGGAGGCTCCGTCCCCGGATTCTCCGACACCCGAGGAGTCCGTACGCAGCGTTCTGGCACTTGCGGACGCCTGGGAGGCACGCGGTGAACACGACATGGAGTTCTCCAGATCCCTGCCGGAGGATGTCGCCGAGGCGATCCATGACGGCGGAGCTGACATGGTGAACAAGGCTCGCCTGATTCGCATGGCGGTAGCCGGGAAGTTGACGCTGTGAGAGGCCGCAGAGCGAGGACGGAGTGGAGCGTATCGTTCAACTTCACGATGGAGGCGCCTGCCGCCGCTGACGCGGGCTTCGATGTCCTGGAAGCTCTGGGAGGCTTTCACGCCGGTGTCGCCATCGGCAAGACGAGGGGGAGCATCACACTGACCGTCGAGAGGGCGACGACCTTCGAGGCATTGGCCGAGATGCCGGCGATCCTTGAAGTACTTCGCCCCATTGTTGGAACCATAGCGGTCACCGCAATCGAGGTAGTTGCCCGGGAAGAATTCGAAGCGGCTCTGCGCCGTCCGGCCATCCCGGACCTTGTCGGCATCACAGAGATCGCAGAGATGACCGGGGTTTCCCGCCAGCGGGCCAACGCCCTCGTCAAGCAGCCAGGGTTCCCGCCGGCCGTCGTTTCGCTGACTGCCGGTCAGTTCCGCCGGCGCGCTGATGTCAAACGGTGGTTGGAGCAATGGGACCGGCGTCCAGGGCGGCGCCAGCGTTCCTCGATGCCGCACACATGATCCCCATGAGCAACTCTCCGACCTTTGGCCACGTAAACGCCGACGCCCGCAGCTTCCGCGACGGCGCCTTTCGCCCCATCAACACTTCCCACGGAGTCTTCCACCCTGACATCGTCCTGGGTGCGGCGAAGCTCGATGCGACGCTTCCTCCCCTGGGGCCCGGTGAGTTCTTCGAGGTGCTCGAGGAAATCGATAAGACCGAGGGCCTTCGTGGCACACGCGGTGCCGGCAACTTCCTCAACTACCGCGACGCCTACGCAGCGGCCGCCGGCCTCGGCGTCCAGGGCGGCCGGGCCATGATCGTCATCATCTCGCCGGTCGGGACGGAAAACATCACGGCCCTCGACGAGAACGGGCAGGAGGTTGTTGTGGCGACTGTCCCGCAACTCCGCACGGTGCCGATCTTTCACAGGCTGGTGTTCGTCCAGCCCTGGAATGTGGAATCAGGCAAGTAGCCCCTCGCCACACGCCGTGCGGAGCTGAGCTCCCGGTGCCGCACACATGGTGGCCATGACCAATACATTTGAAGAGAACAAGCTCGCCATCGTCCAACGCTTTTCGGACGCGGTGGTCGCGGCCCGCGCTGCAGGGCATGAGAGTTTCACCATCCGTGCTTGGAACCCCCTGTGGCTCAACGCCGGCGGCGGCACCCAGCCAGACCTCGGCTTCTTCTCTGCGGAAGACGTCCTGCTGATTGCCGCCCACTACGGTGTCGACGGCCTGAACGTCAAAGAGGGGGCCTCGGCAGAACGTGAAGACGCTGAGGCCCGGTACTCCTTTCGGATCAATGACGGATGCCTGAGCGTGAAAGTGTCCATCAAAGACGTCGATGATTGGGTCTCAGCAAAGGCCAAACAACTCCCCTCCAAACAGCCGAAGACTGTCCAAATCATCCTCGAACTCATTGAAACGGCCCGTGCGGCAAAATTTGGAACATTGGTTCTCTCACGCCACATGGGGAAAGACGATGTTGAATCCCATGAGGCGCGCGGGGTGATCTTCCGTCAGTTCCTGGCTTCAGACCTCCAGATTTGGAGTGACTATTTCGATTCAAAACGATCGACACCTCAGCTAGCCGGGGTGAGAAGCGAGCTGGATGAGGACGTCAATGGCCCGCGTGTCCTGATTCGCCTGTCGCCGCGAGACCCATCTCTCACCGAGAACGCAGCCGCTCCCGTTGGCAACGAGGTGTCCACCAGCCTGAACAACCATGCCGATTTGCGAGCCCTGGGCCTCGGCGATCCCGATTACTGCGCTTTGCTGCCGAAGCAACGGAGCACAGTAGACGCCCAGGGCCTGGTCTTGTTCCTGCCATACACCGGCATCACGGTAGTGCCCTACCAGATGGGCCACGATGGGGGCTGGTACGCGGTTGTCACCGAGGACAGTGAGCACTACCAGCGCGGCGGCTACCCTTTGTGGATCCCCCGCAGCCAGATCGAAACGGGCATCGAGCGCCGTCTCGCCCCCGTCGACCGCACCATCCTGGAAGGAAACTAGCTTGGCCATCAGCATCAAGGACCTCGACACCTCCACGGCCGTCATCGCCGGAGACTGGCACGGACACGAGACGTTCTCCACGGCCATGATTCACCGGATTGCCGACCGCGGGCACAAGGTCATCATCCATGTCGGGGACCTCGGACTGCTGTGGCCCGTCGAAGGCCCGGACAACCCGCGGCACCGCTTCCAAGACCGGTTCACGGCGAACCTGGTGAAGGCTGTTGAGGAGCGGGGCCTCACCTTCATTTTCATTGACGGCAACCACGACAACCACACAGCGTTCCGTGCCCTGCCGCTCAACGAGGAGGGGTTCGGCGTCGTCTCCGACCAGGTTCTCTACGCACCCCGTGGCCTTCGGTGGACGCTGGGCGGCAAACGCTTCGGAGCACTGGGCGGCGCCTTCTCCATCGACCGTGCCTGGCGCCGGCTCGGAGAGTCCTGGTGGCTTGAGGAAACCACCACCCGCGCCGACGTAGAACGCCTCGGCCGCGATCCGCTGGATGTGCTGATCACCCACGAAGTGCCGGCCGGCATCGACGTGAAGAAGGTATTCGAGCTGCCGGAGAACCTGGAACGGGAGGCCTCGGCAAACCGGCTCCTCGTCCTTGACGGCGTCCGCAACACGAACCCGGACCTCGTCTTTTCAGGGCACTGGCACCAGCGCCTGTCCCAGCGTCTCCCCCATCACGGTGCCAGCGTGCATGTGCTGGACCGTGAAGGCTCGGAACGGAATCTGGCCACCTTGGACCTGGAAACGATGACCGTGACCGACGGGATCGTGGACCTGGCGGTCATAGCATGAGCCGGCGCCGCTACGACCCGTTGAGCTGCAGCGTCATAGCCACTTCCGGAAAGGCAGGGTATCTCTGTGCCGCATGAGAGCCGCGACCACGGCCTCGAGCACCCAGGGTGCGCCGGGTTCGCTCCCTGGTCACGTAGCTGTAAGCGGTGGAAAATCCCGGAGCTGCTGCGCCGTGCAGCTGCCGAGGTTGTCGCGATGAAACCCGAGGAGCGCGCATGGTTCATCGGCCACATGCGCGAATACCGGGACCACTACCGGTTGCGTTCCGGACGCCGCTCTGCATTCATCGAGGCTGTCGAGTGGTATCGGATGGACGACTTCGACTCCAGGGTCTTTGCGGCCCGAAGTCTCAGCAAGTTCTCCAAACACACTCTCACCGAGGTCGACATCGCCCATGAGGCGGCCCTGGCATGGAACCTGCACCGCCAACAACTCGCCCTCGCGGTCCAGTTCGCATACGGCCAGGTCAAGTAACCACCCGGCGTGGATCGGCCGCACACATGTCATTGACCGGACCGCCGGCACTCCTGAAAGGAAACACCATGACCGAGACACCCAGCGTGAAGAACCACCGGGCCCTGCGAATCGCCCGCTCCCTGCTCGACTCAGAGGGCTGCGACCCGGAATCCCTAAGCATCCACGAAGCTGTCAGCGACTACGCTGCCGAGAACGGGCTCACCGAGGCGGCATCCGACAAGCTGGCCGAGCAGGTGTGCAAGTTGCTTGCCACCGCCGTCACCACCTATGAGTTCGACCTCCGCATCTTGGGTTAAGCAGTTGGTCGACACGGTATTTGTCATTTTGAATGGCTATGCCGTCGCTTGGCTTGGCGGGTTGCCCACTTCTCCGGTCATCCGCACACATGGTTTGCATGAGCATCCTACCGAGCACTTACATCCTCAGGCAGCCAGTCCAACACCGGGTCACATTGATCGAAGGTGGTGTCGAGATCAGCTACATCGGACGAACCTACGACAACTACTACCCGGACGGCCTCCTCACCCGTTACGTCAGTCCTGAGAGCCACGATCGGGAGTCCTTTCCCATCGTCGGCTGTTACCTGATCGAGGAACTGGCATAGGATGGCACCGGAATCTGCAACTGGGAAATCCTGCCCGAGAAGGATTTCCGCCTCCAATTCGAGGAGTACAGCGATCCAGCACGGGATGATGGTGTCCGTGTCGTGGGGGCCGAATCCGTGATCGCATGTTCTTCTCATGTCGAGCTGGTACGAGCAGAAATCCTGGATAGGGGAAGGGCGAAATGCGCTCCCCAGTGTGAGTTAGTATCTCGTCCCTCCGGTTCGAACGACGAATGGACGGTCCAGCCGTGAACGTCATGGTCCCTCTGCCCAAGATGCGCACCATAGGTGGCGAAACCA